>CANQOV010000001.1 GCA_947625575.1 uncultured Bacilli bacterium
TGAAAATTTGACAAAAAAATAACCATTTTATAATGGTTTGCGAAGATTTCTTAATTTAAAACTGATAAATTTCCGAGAAAAACAAAGAAAAATAGAACAAGAAGATTTATTGCTTTATCTAGAAGAAAAAGAAAAAGAAAAACAACAACTTCGTAAATAATTATTAATTAAACAAATAAAACTTTTAGGAATTTTTATCCTAAAAGTTTTTTATTTTTCCTATATATACAAATTGACAATTTCTAATATTCATTATAAAATTATTATAGGAAAATAGGTGGTATATATGAATAATAAGGCTCAAGCTTTAGTAGAATACGTTTTAATTATCGCTCTTATTAGTGTTATAGCAATCTCGCTAGTAAATTTTTTAGGAGGATATTTAAAAGACGCAGTAACCAAATCTAGCTGTTCATTAGTAAATGAAGTATATGTAAAAGGGGACAAGCCCGGTGAAGGATACTGTAAAGAAAAATAAAAATGCTCAGGCTTTAGTGGAATTCGTTTTAATCTTGCCAATCATCATCATGATAATCTTTATTATCATCGATTTTTCTAATATTTTATATCAAAAAAATCATCTTGAGGGCACATTATCAGATGTAACAGATGCACTAAAAAAGACAAAAAATACTTCAAGTATCAACAACATTTTAACTACTGACACAACCTGCAAAATTAAAAAAGATGGAAAATATTTAAAAATAACTCTAGAAAAAGATGTTGAACTTTTAACACCATTTGCTAATATATTTTTTGATAATCCATACAAAATAAATGCAGAAAGGGTAATTTTAAATGAATAAAAATGGTCAATCATTAATTTTATTCGTCTTAATACTTCCACTTTTTTTAGTGGCTTGTGCCTATCTTTTTGACTCTGCAATCATTACATATGAAAATAAAAACCTTGATCATATAGCCCAAATTGCTTTTGAATATCAACATGAGGGGAAAGATTACGAAACTATAATAGATTACATAAAAGAAAACAATAAAAATATTGAAGTAGTAACTTTAAATGAAAAAGAAATAAACTTAAAACTTGATATAAAAAGTTATTTTGGTCAAATAATAGGATACGATTCTTATCATTTAGAATCAAACATAATTGAATAGAAATGGGGAATATTTATGAATCTTAAAAAAGGAAAAGTAATTTCTGTAACATCTTCAAAAGGCGGTGTAGGAAAAACTATAATCACATTAAATCTTGCATCAGTTTTTGCTAAACTTAATTTAAAAGTTTTAGTTATAGATTTTGATTTATATAATGGGGCAATTGCCACTTATCTTAATTCAACATCAACTAGAACAATCTACAATTTAGTAGAAGATTTAGCTTTTAATCGTTATGACAATTTTCAAAATTACATCTTTTCCTACGATTCAAATATCGATGTAATAGCATCTCCCCAAGATCCTCGTGAAGCCTCAAAAATAGATACCAAGTATATCCCATTAATAATAAATAATGTCATTTTTAAATACGATATAATCCTTTTAGATACCTACAGTATCTTAAATGAAGTAAACATCACTTGCCTTGATAACAGTGATTATATTCTCTATGTTTTTACTAAAGATTTATTTGATTTAAAAAATACCAAATCTTTCTTTTCCATAATTGAAGATGCCAAATTAACTAACATATATACTATCTTAAACGAAGCTATCTATCCAACTAAAACTTATTTTTCTTACTATGATATTCGTAATATCATCAAAAGAAACATTGACTTTACTATCTCTAAATACTCATACATCAAAAATATTGATAAATATCTAATTGACGGTAAAATTTTAATTGAAAATAAATCATGTCAAATCTCTAGAAAAGATGTAAAAGTCTATAACGATATAGCCAAGACTATTTTAAAAGGAGGTAAACAATGAGTAAAAAAAGTTTAAGTGAAATTTTTGAGTTAGAAGAAAAAACTCCCAAAACTACAAACTCTCAAACAGATTACAAAATATTTGAAGATAAAACCCTCCTAGATAACTTAAGAAATAAAATAATTCAAAACATCATTGATAATGAAATACCAAGTAACAAATATCTTACAAGCTACATCAATGATGAAATAGATAAAGCTTTAGTAGGTTATGACCTAACTAATCTAGAAAGAAATCATATCTTTAATTTAATTGAAAATGAAATAAATGGTTATGGTCCTATAACAGAATTACTTGAAGATAAAAACATCACTGAAATAATGGTTAATGCTCCAGATCAAATTTACATTGAATTAGACGGAAAAGTAATTAAAGATGATACAATATCATTTATCAATAATGAGCATATCATAAGAACTATTCAAAGGATGATACAGCCACTAGGCCGAACAATAGACTTAGCCAATCCAATGGTCGATTCAAGATTAAAAGATGGCTCTAGAATAAATGCTGTAATTCCACCATTATCACTTAATGGGCCCGTTTTAACAATTCGTAAATTTAAAGAAAATTTAAATACAATTGATGACTTAATAAGAAATGGTACCTTAACCCCTTACATGGCCAGATTTCTAGAAGCTGCAGTAATAGGAAAACTAAACATTTTAGTATGTGGAGGAACTGGCTCTGGTAAAACAACTATCCTAAATGTCTTATCATCTTTTATTCCTAATGATGAAAGAATAATAACTATTGAAGACGCTGCAGAATTAAGATTAAAACAAGAGCACGTTATAACCTTAGAAACTAGAAATATGAATTATGAAAAAGAAGGAGAAGTAACTGTTCGCGATTTAGTAAGAAATTCTTTGCGTATGCGTCCAGATAGAATAATCGTGGGAGAAGTTCGTGGTAAAGAATCCTTTGATATGTTACAAGCTATGAATACAGGTCATGACGGTAGTTTATCAACACTTCATGCTAATGGTCCAATAGATGCTTTAAATAGATTAGAAACAATGGTTTTAATGGCAGGTATTCAAATCCCTGTCAATGCCTTAAGAGAATATATTGAAAAAGCAATAGATATCGTAGTAAACATTGAAAGATTATCCGACGGTAAAAGAAAAATTACCAGCATTTGTGAAGTAATTGGTATGAAAGACGGAGAAATAAAGCTAAAAGAAATCTTTGCTTTTAAACAAATTGGTTTAACAAAATCAAAAGAAGTAAATGGCTCATTTATTCTATATAAATATATTCCTAAAGTATACAACAAAATCAAAAGTAAAGGTATTGATTCAATAGATGATATATTTAATTTTGAAAAATAACAAATAGAAAGTAGGTGATAACTTGAAAGATTATTTAAACTTAATAATTCAATCTCTATTAATATTAATCTTAATAGTAATAACTTTTCTACTATTAAGATTAAGAAAAAGTTTAATAAAAGAAAAAAGAGTAACAAAATTTGCTATCGATCCACTAAAAAAACGAAATCTTTCTTTTTTCGATAAAATAGATATCTTATATAAAAAAGTTATCACCAAATTATCAAAATTCTTATCAAAATTAAAAATATTTGATAAATATAGCCAAAAATATGAAAAATATGTCGACCAAACCAAGATAGAAAAAACAGTTTTAATGGATTTTATTTCCAATAAAATTATGATAGGTCTATTTGCGGTAACAGTCACAATAATTTCTGATGTTTTAAGACTAAGAGAGTTAGACATTTTACAACTTGTCGTAGCGTTTATTATCGGTTTTTTCCTAGAAGACATCTTCCTAGAAATAGAATACAAACAAAAAATGCATATAATTGAAGAAGACTTATTTAAATCAATAACAATCATGAGTAATGCTTTCAAGTCTGGAAGAAGTATTATGCAAGCAGTAGAGCTTGTCTCAAAAGAACTAACTGGTCCAATTGCCGATGAGTTTAAAAAAATGTATATCGACTTAACTTATGGTTTAGATTTAGAAGTAGTATTTAATCGTTTTTCTAAAAGAATTGATCTTGAAGACGCTAAATACATGACTTCTTCACTAGTCATATTAAATAAAACTGGTGGTAACATCGTAAAAATATTTAATTCTATTGAAAAAGGTTTTTATGAAAGAAAAAAATTACATGATGAACTAAAAAGTGCGACTTCACTATCAGAAATAGTCTTTAAAGTTTTAATTGCTATACCAGTTGTAGTATTCTTTATGATTTATCTACTAAATCCAAGTTATTTTTCTCCATTAACAACTACCATTTTAGGAAAAATAATTCTTGTTTTAATACTATTAATATACTTATGTTATATTGTTATAGTAAGAAAAATAACCAAAGGTGGTGATAGCAATGAATAGTAAAAAGTTTGATATAAGTACTAAAATTTACAGTACCAAAACAATCAAAAAAATCAAAGACAAAGTATCACTTTTAGGAGTCGATAATACACTAGATCCTATAAACTTGTTAAATATCAGGCTATTTTCTTCCTTTTTTATCTTCTTTGTGTTATTATATTTTTTAGATTTCGGTTATTTAATAGCACCACTTTCAACTTTTATATTTTATAATTTATTCTTCCCTGTAGTAATAGATCGAAAAATAGAAAAAAGAAGAAAAATATTAGAAAAAGATTCTTTATACTTCTTTGAAATATTAGCCTTATCACTAGAAGCAGGAAGAAATATAACATCTGCTATTGAAGTAACTACTGATAATATTGATTCTTTATTATCAACTGAATTTAAAAAAGTTTTAAAAGACATTAAATATGGTAAAAACCTTGATGAAGCGTTAAATGATTTAAAATATCGTATTCCCTCTGATACCATAAATAATATTATTTTAAATATAAGAGAATCAAACATTTTTGGTAATAATGTAGTAGATACTGTCTATAGTCAAATAGATTACATAAGAGAAAAAAGAGTAAAAGAAAAGAAAGCCGAAATTAATAAAATACCTATTAGAATAAGTGTAGTATCAGTAATATTTTTTATACCTTTACTACTATTATTGCTACTAGGACCAATGATTGTTGAATTAATAATAGGGAGATGAGATAATGAGTGGACACTCAAAATGGGCAACCATTAAAAGAAAAAAAGGTGCAATTGATCAAGAAAGAAGTAAAGTATTTCAAAAATTGAATCGTGAAATATTTGTTGCGGCAAAAAAAGGCGATAAAAACCCTGAAAACAATCCATCATTAAGGATGGTTGTAGATAAAGCAAAAGCCTTAAATATGCCAAAAGATCGTATTCAAGCAGCAATTGATAAAGCACATAATAGTAATGAGCAAGAAAACTATGAAAGTGTAAGATATGAAGGTTATGGTCCTTATGGAATTGCTATCATGGTGGATACTTTAACTGATAATAGAAATCGTACCGCTGGAGATATACGAAGCACATTTACTAAACGTGGTGGTAACTTAGGTACAGATGGCTCTGTAAGTTATTTATTCTCGTATCAAGGAATACTTTCCATACCTAAAAACTATGATGAAGAAAAAATAATGGAATTAGCTTTAAATAATGATGCACTAGATTTCGATGTTACCCTTGAATCATTTGATATCATAACATCACAAGAAAATTTCATAAAGACAAAAGAAGCCTTAGAAAAAGAAGGAATAACAGACTTTCTAATAAGTGAAATAAGATATATTCCTAATAATACTGTTGCACTTGATAGTGAAAAACAAGAAAAAATATATAACTTAATTGAAGCTTTAGAAGATTTAGATGATGTACTAAACGTATATCACAACATGGAAGAATAAAAATATAAATAAAAAGGGGTATAATTATGTACTTTGAATATACTGATGAATTAGGACAATTAAATAAATACAATGTCTTGAAAATATTTACATACAAAAATGATAACTACATTGTTTATACAAGTGATAATAGTGATATTCAAGCATCAAAATATCTTACATCAAATGATAAAATAATCTTACAACCAATACTAGATGATGTTGTTTGGAATATCGTAAACGAATATATACAAAAAGGTGATCAAATATGAGTAAAGTAACTATTATATTTTCCAAAATAACTGGAAGACCTGACAAATGTATTATAAAAATCAATGATAAAAATTACACATTTAGAAACGAAAGAATAATAAAAGAGCTATATAATGATTTAGTTAGCTACCAAATTCCTTGCAAACGCATAAGAAAAGAAGAAAAAGTCGTTATTAAATTTTTTGATGTCAATAACTCTCTTGAAGCAATAATAAAAGAAAACAGTGAAAGAAGAAAACTACTAGGCAAGAAAGTAAATAAAAATCAAATAATAAATGGTGTTTTAGTAGCATCAATGAGTAGTTTACTATTTATTAGTACGTTTATTCATAAAGAAAATAATAAACAAAAGACAGTATTAGACACCCAAAATAAAGATTTTTCAATCATAACTGAATATGAGGGTGAAGATGATGATTTCGATGTCGTTGAAACAATAGAAACTTATGCTGCTACTCCTGTAGTAGCACCAATGAGTACCATGAATATTCCAATAACTAAAGAAGATATTGTAAAAGAAGAGCAAGAAGAAGAAACTCCTACCCAAGTAGTAGATGGTACAACTAGTACTTTAGAATTAGAATATGAAGATCGTTCCAACAGCACTACAGCAGCCATAACTAAAGGATTATATGCTGATTTAATAACAAAATATGCTAATATGTATGGACTTCCAAGTGATTTAATGATTGCTTTAGCAACTCAAGAAGGACAAGTTCATCAAGAAGAAGTATCACCTGGTGGTGCTATTGGTTTAATGCAATTGCAAGTTGAAGGATCTTGGAACTGGACAGGTAAAACCATTTCAGTCTTTAACTATGATACAAACCAAACTGAAACTATAACGATTGGTATGGATGAAAATGGCGAAATTAATCAAGATTTATTAAAAGACTTAGAGAAAAACATTTGGTATGGCTGTGCCATTGCAGCATACGACCTAGCTTATTGTAATGGAGATTTAGCTTTAGCATTACAAACATATAACTCTGGCCCTAGTGCTAAAAATTTAAAAGATACTTATGGTGATGATTGGTTAAATTATCGTTCTAGTTTACCCGGAGACCCACTATATCTTGAACACGTATTATCTTATGTTTCTAAAGAAAATAGTAATTTATATTATAAAATAGATCAAAAAACTAATTTATTAGAAGTTAAAAACCTAGAAGAAGAAAAAGTTCAAACAATGTAATAAAAAAGAAGTGATAAAATGTCTATCATCAAAAAATTTATAATAGAAAGAAATAACTTAGGATACTACTATGTAGAACAAATAAAAAAACGTAAACTAACTTCCTTTACAGTGTACTATAATAAAGAAAAAATATATTATAGTGAAGATAGTTTTTATGATACCTTTCATCAAGACAAATTTATAAAATTAACAACATTTACAAAAAACATAAAACGTGATTTAATATCATTATCTAAAACAAATGATGAAGCTTTAGAATTATTAAACAAATTAAAGACATTTAATATTAAAACCAAAACAACATTATTAGAAGTTTTAGATAAATATAATGAAATAATATCTATAAATGATGATATAAATTTTATTAAACAATATGAAACATTAAGAAAAATAAATAAATTTGACAAGGAGAAAAAACAATGATTAATAAACCAAAAGGAACTTATGATTTATATGGAAAAGATGCAAAAGTCTTTTTATATCTTGAAGATGTTATAAAAACTCTTATGGATAGTTATAACTACGAATATATAAAAACCCCTGTATTTGAGCAATCAAATCTTTTTCATCGTGGTGTAGGTCCATCAAGTGACATAATAAGAAAAGAAACTTATGATTTTATAGATCGTGGAGATCGTAATATGACTTTAAGACCAGAAGGAACTGCTAGCATTGTAAGAAGTTATATTGAAAATAAGTTTTATGCTAATAATATTAGTCCTCAAAAATTTTGGTATATTGACAAAATGTATCGTTATGAAAGACCACAAAAGGGTAGACTAAGAGAATTCTTTCAATTTGGCTGTGAAGCATTTGATTCAGATAGCCCAATGTTAGATGCTGAAATAATTAGTATCCCCGTATCATTATTAGAACGATTAGGAATAACTAATATAAAAGTGCGAATAAATTCACTAGGAGATGAACAAACAAGAAAATCATATAAAGAAGCCTTAGTAAATTATCTAAATGAAAAAATTGATGATTTATGTAGTGATTGCAAAGATCGTTTTACTAAAAACCCATTAAGAATTCTAGATTGTAAAATTGATAAAGATAGTCCAATCATCAAAAATGCTCCAAAGATTACTGATTATTTAACAGATTCATCTAAAGAACACTTTGATGAAGTTTTAGAGTATTTAAATGATTTAGAAATAAATTATGAAGTTGATCCATATATCATAAGAGGTCTAGATTATTATACTGATACTGTTTTTGAAATCGAAGCAACAATAAATGATGAAAGTATGATTATCTGTGGTGGAGGAAGATACGATAAATTAGTAGAAGATTTAGAGGGACCACAAACTAAAGCAATTGGTTTTGCAGTAGGTATAGAAAGAATAATGTCAATTATTGACACTTTAAAATTAGATGAAGATATCCCTAAAAATGAACTTGATACTTTTGTAGTACCATTAACCAAACAAGCTAATCATTTTGCACTTTCATTAAATCAAGCATTAAGATTAGTAGGTTTATCTTCAGAATTAGACTATAAACAAAGAAGTATAAAATCATGCTTTAAACAAGCTGAATTATTAAATGCCAAATTTATTATTTTAATTGGCGAAGATGAAATAAAAAATGATTATGTGACTATTAAAAATTTATCAACCAAAGAAGAAAAACAACTAAAAAATCATGAAATACTAGAATATCTATTTGAACAGTTAGATAGCGATGAAGAGCATTGTTGTTCATGTCATAACAAAGATCATAAACATGAAAACTAAATGTCAACTTACATAAAAATACTAGCTATCTTAATATATTTATGTTACAATTAAATTGCTAGAGAATACAACAGTAAAAACCTTACAAATAACGATAAGGGAATTAGATAAAATATTTTGTGTTGAATACTTAATTTTTCTTAAGGATCCTAATAAATATTTTGAAAATACCCACCTGTAAATAAACAGGTTTTTCGTTACCGTATTCCTAGTATTTTTTTATTGTTAAATCATAATAACAAATGCTACTGTATAATCTTTTTCATGAGAAATTGAAATTTTTATATTATTCCTACCAACACAATATGGAACACCATTTATATCATTTAATATTTCAAAATCTAAAAAATTATAACTTTTAGTATTATCTAAGGCTTTCATTATAGCTTCTTTTGCAGCAAATCTTCCACATAAATAAGAAAGTCCTTTCTCTTTATATAAAACTTGTTCTTTTGGTGTAAGAACTAACTCTATAAATCGTTTATTTCTATTTTTTAATCTTTTACTATAGACTATATCGCATCCAATACTCATGATTCCTCCATTTATTTATATAAATATCATAACATAAAAATAACAAATAAAATATTAAAGTTTCCTTGAACGAAGCCCTAATAAATGCTATAATCTATTTATGGTGATAATATTATGAAAGAACTTGAATATCCATTTGACACAGAATATTTATTAAAAAATAAAAAAAAGATGAAAAGACAACTATTAGAAAATCCCAATTTGCTTGAAAAAAACATAGCTATTTTAGGAGGATCAACAACAAGTGAAATTAAAAATATGTTAGAAATATTTTTACTTAATTATGGAATAAAACCTAATTTTTATGAATCTGAATACAATAAATATTATGAAGATGCAATATTTGGAAATGAACAATTAGATGAATTTAATCCAGATATTATATATATTCATACTACAAATAGAAATATAACTGATTATCCAACTTTATATGATGATGAAAAAACTATAGATGAAATGCTAAATAATGAATACAATAAATATAAAAAAATATGGGAAGCATTAAAAAATAAATACAAAGCCACAATAATTCAAAATAACTTTGAATATCCTTTTTATAGATTATTAGGTAATAAAGATGCTAGTGATATTCATGGTAAAATTAATTATATAACCAAACTTAACCAACTTTTTTATGATTATGCTAATAGTACTACTAATTTTTTTATAAATGACATAAATTATGTTTCAGCTTGTTATGGATTAGATAAATGGTCTAACCAATTTTATTGGCATATGTATAAATATGCTTTAGAAGTTCCTGCAATACCATACCTTTCATTTAACATTGCAGCAATTATTAAATCAATATATGGTAAAAATAAAAAAGCTTTAGTCCTTGATCTTGATAATACACTATGGGGTGGTGTAGTAGGAGATGACGGTGTTGAAAATTTAGATATTGGTCCAGAAGTGCCACAAGGACAAGTATATTTTGAATTTCAAAAATATTTAAAAGAACAAAAAAGTCTAGGTATTATTTTAAATATAAATTCTAAAAATGAATATGAAAATGCAATTGCTGGTCTAGAACATCCAGCAGGGCTTTTAAAAAAAGATGATTTTATAATTATCAAAGCTAATTGGAATCCAAAAAACTTAAATATCAAAGATATTGCAGAAGAATTAAATCTTGGTGCAGATAGTTTTGTCTTTGTAGATGATAATCCTGCTGAAAGAAAAGTTGTATATGATTATACTCCTGGTATTGCAACTCCAGAAATAGATGTACCTGAAAATTACATAAGAATCATTGATAAAAATAATTATTTTGAAATGACTAATTTTTCTAAAGAAGATTTAAAGAAAAGTGAACTATATAAAGATAATGCTAAAAGAAGTCAAATGATGGCTACTTTTGATAATTATGATGATTATCTAAAATCTCTTAAAATGAAGGCAGAAATAACATCTTTTAAACCAATATATCTTGAAAGAATATCTCAGCTATCTAATAAGAGTAATCAATTTAACTTAACCACAAAAAGATATTCTTTAAGTGATATAGAGGAAGTCTATAATAGTGATAACTATATCAAAATTTATGGTAAATTAGAAGATATTTTTGGTGATAATGGCGTAATTTCAGTTGTTATTGGTAATATTAAAAATAAAGATGAATTACATATTGATTTATGGATAATGAGTTGTAGAGTCTTAAAAAGAAATATGGAATTTGCTATGATGGACGAATTAGTTAATCAAACCAAAGAAAGAAATATCAAAACAATATATGGCTATTATTATCCTACATTTAAAAATAAAATGGTCAAAGATTTTTATGATTTACAAGGATTTACTTTAGTAAATGAAGATGAAGACGGTAACAAAACATACAAATTAGATGTTTTAAGTTATAAAAATAAAAATAATGTAATTGAGGTGAGCAAATAATGGAAGAAATATACGAAAGATTAAATCATGTTTTTCAAGATGTATTTGATGATGAGAATATCAAAGTAAATGAAAACACAACTGCAGATGATATTGAAGACTGGGATAGTCTTGAACATATAAATCTTGTAGTGGCAGTAGAACAAGAATTTGGTATGAAATTCAACATGAGTGAAGTTACAACAATGAAAAATGTTGGAGACATGGCTAAAATAGTTCAAGAAAGAAAAACAAAATAAGCTTATAGGAGTGATAAAAATGAAATTTCATCATATTGGAATAGCAACAAATAACATAGAAAGAACAAAAGAAAAATTACAAAAGTTTTTTAATGTAAAAGAAATATCAAATACCATATATGATAAAAATCAAGATGCGTACTTATGTATGATCACTTTAGATGACAATATAAAAATTGAACTTATAAATGGCAAAGTAGTAGAAAATATTTTAAAGAAAAGACAATATCTATATCATACTTGTTATGAGACAGATGATTTAGAAAATGAAATGAAAAAGTTAATAGATGATGGTGCTTTTCTTGTAAGTGATGCAAAAGAGGCAATTTTGTTTGATAACCAGAAAGTTGCTTTTTTGATGTGGGATTTAGGTCTCATAGAATTACTTCAAAAAGATATCCCGGGGGGGGTAATTTATAAAATCTTTTATAAATTATCAACAAATTTAGTAGGAGTGGTAGCATGAATTTAACATCATTTAGTTTTATAATATTTTGTATTTTAACATTTACATTATATTTTAGTTTTCCAAAAAAATATAAATGGATAGTTTTATCTGTATCAAGTTTATTTTTTCTATTCTATAAAAATGTTACATTATCAACTTTGCTACAAGCTTTAATTATTCTTTTTGTATCATATTTTATTGGATTAAAACTTGAAAAAAATAAAAATACAAAAACTGGTAAAAAATATTTAACATTTGGAATTTTAATTATTTTAGGTGTACTTATATATCTAAAATATACTAATTTATTTTTAACAACTTTTAATCATCTATTTAATTTATTCAATATTAATTTTCAATTTGAATTAGTACATCATAATTCTCTTATAGGTCTTAGTTATTTTTCCTTAATAATGATTGGATATTTAACTGATATTTATCGTGGTGTTACTAATGCTGAAAAAAATATATTTAAATGTGCTTTATTTATGAGTTATTTTCCAATTTTAAATTCTGGTCCTTTCGTAAAATATGATCAAATGAAAGAAAGTTTATATAAAGATCATAAATTTGATTTTGATAGATTAAAAAGAGGAGCAATAAGAGTTTTATGGGGAATATTTAAAATTCTTGTTATTTCCCAAAGACTTGGTATATTTGTAGATAAAGTATATGGCGATTTAACTAAATTTAAAGGTGTATATGTTGTAATAGCGTGTTTGTTCTTTACATTGCAATTATATACTAATTTTTCTGGCTCAATTGATATGATTATGGGTATTTCAGAAATATTTGATATTAAATTACCTGAAAACTTTGATGCACCATTTTTCTCAAAGACAATAACTGAATTATGGAGAAGATGGCACATAACTCTTGGTGCTTGGTTAAAAGATTATATATTTTATCCTTTATTAAAATCTGATTTTATGCAAAAAATAGGAAAATTTTGCAAAGAAAAATTTGGTAAGAAAGCCTATAAAAAAGTTCCACTTTATTTATCTATGTTTGTTATGTGGATATTAATTGGAGCTTGGCATGGTGGAGCTTATACATTTATAATTGGATCTGGATTATTACAATTTATTTATATGTTTTTAGAAGATAATTTAACTCCAATATCAGATAAAATAAATAACAAACTTGGCATAAACAAAGAAACATTTATTTATAGATTATATCAAAGAATAAGAACTTTTCTATTATTTTCTTTTTCAATGATATTCTTTAGAGCAGAAAGCGTTAGTAAAGCAATAAAAATCATAAAAGCAATGTTTGTAAGAAATTATCATGTTTTAATAGGAAAATCACTATTCAAAGCAGGTCTTAATATAAGTAATTTTGCAGTATTAATAATAGCATTAGTAATTCTATTTATCGTTGAATTATTTAAAAATCGTGGCAAAGACGTAAGAGATATTTTAGATAAGCAAAATATAGTATTTAGATGGATAATTTATTTTGCCTTAATATTTGGTATAATTATATTTGGTTGTTATGGAGTAGGATATAATCCAGCTGACTTTATTTATAGAGAATTTTAGGTGATAAAATGAAAAATTATAAAAATTTAATAAAAGTTATAATATTTATTTTTATATTTTGTATATTATGGCATATAACATTTAAAATATTGTGGGGTGAAAATACAGCACTTTCTTATTTTTATGAAGAAAAAGAAAACACAATTGATGTAGCCTATGTTGGTGCTAGTAATGTTTACGTATACTTTAACACAACACTTGCATACAACGAATATGGTTTTACAACCTATAATATTGCTACCGACTCGCAACCATTTGTCTATATAAAATACCTCCTTAAAGAAATTCAAAAATACCAAAAACCAAAACTTTACATAATTGATATAACGAGAATTATTTCAAATCCAGATTATTATGATGAAAATTCAATAAGAAAATTAATTGATAGTATGAAAAAATCATATAATCAATATGAAGCTTTAACTAGTGTTTTGGATTATTTAGAAATGCCAAATGAAGAAAGAGTAAATTATTATTTTAGTTTTCTTTTATATCACAATAGATGGGAAGACTTTAAAGGGAAAAGTTTGACTGAAAATACAAATTTATATAAAGGTTTTCAAACAAAAAATTATAATTTCAATATTAAACCTCAAAAGAAAATATTATGGAATAATGATTCATCTATTAAAGTAACTGACAAAAATAAAGAAGTTTTGCTAGATTTATTAGAATATATAAATGATAATAATTTAAACGTACTTTTTACAATTCCATGTAGAACATTTAATGCTACAGAAATGAGTAAATTAAATGATGCAACCAAAATTATTAATAAATATGACTACCAAGTAATAAATTTTAATCAAAATGATTCTTACATTGATTACTCAAATGACTTATATAATCCAAATCATTTAAATATATATGGCTCAACAAAATTTACATTATATTTTGCCAAATATTTAGATAATATTTATAATTTGCCTGATCATAGAAATGATGAAAAATATTCATCTTGGGTTGAAGAATACAATAGATTTAAAAGCAAATATGAGCAAAAAACAAATAATAATTTTGAAGCTTTAGTCAAAGAATATAAAGAAAAATATAATTTTTAAAGGAGTAGTAGCATGAATAACAAAAGTTTATTAAGAGAAAATATAGTAAAAATATTATATGAAACATATATCTACGAAAAAAGTAATGTAACGTATTCAATAAACGACTTAATAAAAGAACAACAGGAAGTAGATAATAAATTTGTAACTGAAGCTGTTAACTATATTAAGAAAAATCAAACCAATATTAATAATATTGCTAATAAATATTTAAAGAATTGGGATATAGATAGATTAAGTCCTGTGGATAAAGCAATATTTTCTCTTGCTATATATGAATTAAAATATACAGATACACCAAAAATTGTAGCTATAAATGAAGCTATCGAACTAGCTAAAAAATATAGTGATGATAAAGTTGTAGCGATGGTAAATGCTTCATTAGATAAACTATATCATGATGAGGTCCAAGATGAATAATGATAGATATTTAACTATTACTCAAATAAATAAATATTTAAAATATAAATTTGATAATGATGATAATTTATCTATAGTATATTTAAAAGGAGAAATATCAAATTTTAAGAATCATACTACAGGACATTTATATTTTACTTTAAAAGATGAAAATTCAAGAATACTAGCAATAATGTTTAAAAACAATGCCCAAAATTTAAAATTCCAACCAAAAGACGGCTCAAAAGTTTTAGTAACAGGTAAAATAAGTGTTTATGAAGCAACTGGAAATTATCAAATATATGTAACTGATATGCAAGAAGATGGAGTAGGAAACCTCTATTTAGAGTTTGAAAAATTAAAGAAAAAGTTGTCTGAACTTGGCTATTTTAATGAAGATCATAAAAAACCAATACCAAAATTTCCAAGAAAAATTGGAGTAATAACTGCTAAAACAGGAGCAGCAATTAAAGATATAATTACTACAATCAATAGAAGATATAGAATATGCGAAATTTATTTATTCCCAGCACTAGTTCAAGGAGAAAATGCCAAAGAAGATATCGTTAGCAAATTAAAAATAGCAGATGAATATAACCTAGATGTAATAATATTAGGCCGTGGTGGTGGCTCAATTGAAGATTTATGGCCATTTAATGAAGAAATAGTAGCTAAAGCTATCTACGAAGCAAAAACACCAATAATAAGTGCAGTAGGTCATGAAATAGATTTTACAATTGCAGATTTTGTTGCTGATTTAAGAGCACCAACACCAACCGCTGGAGCAGAACTTGCCGTACCAAATCAACTAGAATTAAAAGAATATATAAAACAATTAGAATTACGACAAATAAAAAATATAAAACATTTAATTGAAACAAAAACAAAACATCTAGATTATTTAAAATCAAATCATATCTTAAAAAATCCGATGGATATTTATATTGTAAAGCAACAAAAACTAGATATGTTAATAGAAAAAATGATTTATCTATTTAAAGAAAAATTAAACATAGCTAGTAATAAAATTACTATAACAAGTAATAACCTAAAAGTAGATATTAAAAATATCTTTGATAAAAAACAGATATATTTTACAAATTTATTAAGTAAAATAGAAACACTAAATCCCATAAATACAATTAAAAGAGGTTATAGTATTACAAGATTAGATAATAAAATAGTAGATATTAAAAAAATAAAAAAAGATGATTTAATAAAAACAGAATTACAAACTGGCTTTATAACATCTAAAGTAGTAGAAGTGGAGGAAAAATAATGGAAAAAACCAAAAAAACATTTGAAGAGAATTTAGAAGAACTAGAAAAAATAGTTAAAGATTTAGAAAATGGAGATATTCCCCTAGATGATGCAATAGATAAATTTAAAATTGCTATGGATTTATCTAAAGAGTGCAATAAAACACTAGATGAAGCAACAAAAGTAGTAAGTAAAGTGCTAAATGAAAATAACGAATTAGAAGATTTCAAAATAGAAGAGTAAAAGATATTCGAGGTAAAAATGGCTTATTTATTAATTATCCCCAAATTGATAATAAAATTTATTTATTTAATTTTTAGAATTTTTCCTATTAACGAAAAAAAAGTTGTTTTCATAAGTAGGCAATCTAATTCTATAACATTAGATTTTAAATTATTAAAAGAAGAAATAACAAAATTAGATGATAGTTTTAAAATAGTTGTGTTATGCAATAAATTACAAATGTCTTTTAAAGGAATAATTAGTTATTCTTTTGTAATAATTAAACAATTATATCATTTAGCAACTTCTAAAGTGTGTGTTGTTGATTCCTATTGCATGGCCTTAAGCAATGTAAAATTAAAAAAAGGAATAACTGTTATACAAATATGGCATGCAATAGCTACAATTAAAAAATTTGGATATCAAACAATATATAAACAATATGGAAGGCAAAGCAAAGTGGCTAAAATCCTTAATATGCATAAAAATTATGATTATGTAGTATCAGGATCAGAAACTATGAAACCAATATTTGCTGAAGCTTTTAATGTGCCAACAAGTAAAGTTATCTGCTGTGGTACACCAAGAATAGATTATTTACTAAGAAATTGTGACAATATTAAAGATGAGATATTGAAACATTATCCTCAATTAACCAAAAAGAAGAATATTTTATATGCTCCAACTTTTAGAAGAGACAAGGATATTGGTATTAATAAATTAGTAAATATTATTGATTTTAATAAATATAATCTTATAGTTAAAACTCATCCAGTAAAAAATCAGACTTTTAATAATAAATTTATTTTAAATTGTAAAGAATTTATTACAACAGATTTACTAACTGTTGCTGATTATGTAATAACTGATTATTCTTCTATTTGTATAGAATCAGCTTTATTAAACAAGCCTACTTATTTTTATTTATATGATATTGATGATTATAATAAATTTAATGGTTTAAATGTTGATTTAGAAAAAGAAATGAAGCCATATTGTTTTAAGAATTTTAATAAATTATACAAATCATTAGAAAAAAATTACCAATACGAAAAATTACATAATCTAAAAAATAAATATGTTACAAATCAAAATGGAAATTCTACAACTACTTTAGCTGAACTTATTGTCCATAATAGGCAAAATTAAAATAATATTGCTTATATCAATAATAAATGATAAAATGTAATTATAGTGAAAGGAAGTAAACAAAATGAAAAAAAAGGTTTATATAGCAATGTCTGCTGATGTTATACATCAAGGTCACATCAATATCATCGAAGAAGGTGCAAAATATGGAGATGTAATAATTGGTTTACTAACTGATGAAGCTATTGCTAGTTACAAACGCATGCCACTATTAAATTATGAAAATAGAAAAAAAATATTTGAAAATCTTAAAAATGTTACTGAAATAGTACCACAAAGCACGCTTGACTATACTGAAAATCTAAGAAAAATTAAACCAGATTATGTATTACATGGAGATGATTGGCGTACAGGAATTCAAAGTGTAGTTAGAGATAATGTAATTAATACCTTAAAAGAATGGAACGGAGAATTAATTGAAATACCTTATACTAAAGATGTAAATTCTACTGATTTAGAACATAAATATCGTGAACTTACAAATACACCTGATATAAGAAGAGCAAAACTTCGTCAACTTTTAAAATTTAAACCATATATAAGTGTTATGGAAGCATCAAATGGATTATCAGGATTAATTGTTGAAAATGCAACTGCCATTAATCGCGATAGTAAAACGACAAAAGAGTTTGATGCGATGTGGGTTAGTAGTTTATGTGATTCAACATTTAAAGGAAAACCTGATATTGAATTAGTTGATTTAACTAGTAGAATAAATACAATCAATGAAATATTGGAAGTTACTACTAAACCAATAATATTAGATGGTGATACTGGTGGTAAAATAGAGCATTTTGTATACAATGTTAAAACCTTAGAAAGACTTGGAGTTTCAGCTATTATTATTGAAGATAAAACAGGTTTAAAGAAAAATTCATTATTTGGTACAGAAGTTAAACAAACTTTAGATGATCCAGATAGATTTGCAGAAAAAATAAAAGCAGGAAAACAAGCTCTTGCAACAAAGGATTTCATGATTTTTGCAAGATTAGAAAGCTTAATTGCTGGTATGGGAATAGATGATGCTTTATCAAGAGCTGATAAATATATCGAAGCAGGAGCAGATGGAATAATGATTCACAGCAAAGAAAAAACAGGATTGGATATAAAAGAATTTTTAGAAAGATTTAAGAAAAAATATCATAATGTTCCAACAATAGTAGTACCTACTTCATATAATCAATTTACAGAAGAAGAATTACATGAGTGGGGTGCAAATATAATTATTCATGCAAATCATTTATTAAGGAGTGCATATCCAGCAATGATGAAAACAGCTAAAACAATACTAGAAAATGGCAGAAGCAAAGAAGCTGATGAGTATTGTATGCCAATAAAAGAAATTATAACATTAATTCCGGGGGGAAAATAAAATGATAGATACAGAAGAATTTTACAAATATTTAATTAGTAAAAAACTTGATTTTTTTGCTGGTGTTCCTGATTCTTTATTAAAAAACTTATGTGCTTGCATTAAAGCTAACACTAAAACAGATCACAACATCATTGCTGCCAATGAGGGAAATGCTATTGCAATGGCTGCAGGATATCATATTGCATCAGGCAATTATGGTGTCGTATATATGCAAAATTCTGGTATCGGAAATGCAGTTAATCCATTACTTTCTTTAGTAGATGAAGAAGTGTATAGTATTCCAATGCTATTAATTGTAGGTTGGAGAGGAGAGCCGGGCACAAAAGATGAGCCACAGCATGTTAAACAAGGAAAAGTAACTATTGAATTATTTAAAACAATGGGAATTGAAACTATTATTTTAGATGAAAATTATAAAAGCCAAATAGACTATTGTTATAATTATATGAAAGAAAACAATAAACCAATTGCTGTTATCATAAAAAAAGGTTTATTTAGTAATTATAAAATAGATATGCCTGAAAACAATTATCAAATAAAAAGAGAAGAAGCTTTAGAAACAATATTAAAATGTTTAGATAAAGATGATTTTGTAGTTTCAACTACAGGAAAAACATCAAGAGAAATTTTTGAAATAAGAGAAAGAGATAACGAAGAACACAGTAATGACTTTTTAACAGTTGGATCTATGGGACATACTTCATCTATTGCACTTGGTATGAGTATTGGGTGTGACAAAAATATTTATTGTATAGATGGCGACGGATCTTTTATTATGCATATGGGCTCTTTTGCCATAATTCCATCAGTAGCAAGTAAAAATTTTAAATATATTTTAATAAACAATGGTGCTCATGAATCTGTAGGAGGTCAACCAACTGTAGCATTTAATATTAACGTTAAAGATACATTATTATCATTAGGTTTTAAAAATGTTTATACAGCATATACAAAAGAAGATATTGAAAAATATATGAAAAATTTAAAATACGACAAATTACAAGCATTAGTAGTTTACACTAAATTAGGATCTAGAGAAGATTTAGGACGTCCTACAATTAGTCCTGTTGATAATAAAAAATCAATGATGAAAAAATTAAATAAATAACATTAAAATGGAGGAAGTAATAATATTCAATGAAAGCAATAATATTTAATTCAGGAATCGGAAAAAGGATGGGGGATTTCACAAAAACACATCATAAGTGCATGGCTGTACTAAATAATGGTGAAACAATATTAGAACGTCAAATAAGAATAATTGGTGAAAATGGAATAAATACATTTATCATCACAACCGGTCCATTTAAGCAACAATTATTAGAAGTATGCAAAAAATTCCCTGATTATCAATTTGTTTTTGTTGATAATCCTTTATATCAAAAAACAAATTACATATATTCCATGTATTTAGCAAAAGATTATCTTAATGATGATGTTTTATTGCTTCATGGAGATTTAGTATTTAATCAAGAACTAGTAAAAAGTATGCTAGGTGATAAACGTAGTTCAGTATGTTTAATAAATGAAGACAAACCATTACCTGAAAAAGATTTTAAAGCAAGGGTAGAAAATGGATTATTAAAAGAAGTATCAATAAATATCTTTGATAGCAATTGTTATGCTTTTGAGCCATTATACAAGTTAAGTAAATCTGATTTATTAAAATGGCTAGAAAAAGTGAAAGAATTTGTAAATGAGGGCAATGTAAGCGTTTATGCCGAAAATGCATTGAATACTATATTAGACACATTAAAAATATATACTAAATCATATAAAAATGATTATATTGATGAAATAGATAATATTGATGATTATTCAAGAGTTAGAAAAGAAATAGATGAATATGAAAAGAAAAGATTAAGATCTTTGAGAGGATAAAATGAAACAACAAATATATATTGATAATTATAAAAATTTAAATAAAAAAATAGATTTTAAAAAATACAAATCAATTTTATTGATTTGTAGTAATTTTATTTTAGATTCATTTTTTTATGATTACATAACTAAATTGAATTTACCAATACATATTTTTACAAATTTTAGTCCTAATCCTAAATATGAAGAAGTTCTAGAAGGTATAAAAATTTTTAAAGAAAATAAATGTGATTTTCTTATAGCAGTGGGTGGAGGAAGTGCCTTAGACGTTGCAAAAGCTATCAAAGCTTTTGTGTTTTTAGATGAAAATAAAAATTATTTAGAGCAAAAAATAGTGCCAAATAATATACCACTTCTTGCTGTTCCAACCACTGCAGGAACAGGTAGTGAAGCTACAAAATTTGCCGTTATATATTACGCTGGAGCAAAACAGTCATTAGAAGATGAATCATTGCTTCCAGATTATGTAATACTTGAGCCAAAGTTTCTAGAAAGCCTACCAGAATATCAAAAAAAATCAACTCTTTTAGATGCTTTATGTCATGCAATAGAATCATACTGGTCAATTAATGCTACCAAAGAAAGTAGAAAATATGCCAAACAAAGTTTAGAAATAATTCTTAAAAACTATAAAGATTATCTAAATAATCCAACAAAAAAATTAAATAGTGAAATATTAAAAGCAGCTAATTTAAGTGGAAAAGCCATAAATATAAGTAAAACGACCGCAGCTCATGCCATGAGTTACAAAATAACATCAATATATGGTTTATCACACGGACACGCTGCTGCAACATGTCTTCCACTTGTATGGAAATATATGTTAAAATACTCTAACAAAGAATTAGATAAAATATTTAATGATTTAGATAAAATATTTAAGACAACTTCACACCAAGAATCTATTAATAAATTGTATTCAATCTATGATGAAATAGGATTAAAATATAAAAACATTGTAAATAAAGAGGATTTAGATAAATTAGTGGAAACAGTTAATATAAATCGTTTAAAAAATAGTCCAGTACCATTAACACAAAAAGATGTGAAAAAGATATATAGTAAATTAGTTATAAAAGAAAACAAAACATTTAAAAAAAGTATTAAAAACGTCGTAAATAAAATTCCTTTCATCAAAAAAATATTAAATTATCTTTTATTAATAAAAAGGAAAGTAGTATATAAATTTTATAAAATACGTTACAAAACCAATGATAAAATAATCATATTTTCATCTTTTTGGAGTAAAAAATATAATTGTAATCCTAAAGGTATATATGAAGCATTATTAAAGAACAAAAAATATAACGACTATAAATTTGTTTGGGTATTTAAAAATCCAAAGCAGTACACTTTTTTAAATGATAACCATAATACCACAACAGTGCGTTTATATTCTAAAAAGTACTATAAATATTGTGCACAAGCCAAATATTTTATAACTAATGTTTCATTACCTAGTTGGGTAACACCAAAGAAAGATCAAATATATATAAATACTTGGCATGGTAAACCAATGAAAAAAATTGGTTGTAATATAGATCACTCTGCTTTACCACCAAAAAAACTAAAAAAGCAAACAAAAGGATTTAAAAGAAATGGCAAAATATTTACCTACTTGTTTTCACCAGCACCATTTTTTACAGCACAAATGGCTACAGCCTATGGTCTTGGAAAAGATAGCAAAAAAGTTATTGAAGTAGGCTATCCAAGAAATGATTTTTTATTCACATATACAGCCAAAGATGCTAAAGAAATAAAAGATAAATTAAATATTAAAGATAATAAAAAAGTTATATTTTATGCTCCAACTTGGAGAAATTATGAATATGATACTAAAAAATATAGTTATACTTATCAAAATCATCTAGACTTTGATAAATTAATTAAACAACTAGGAAATGATTATGTAATTTTATTTAAAGCCCACAATCAAGAAGAGAACAGTGCTGATATATCAAATTATAAAAATGTTATTGATGTTAGTAGTTTTGACGATATTAACGAATTGTATATCATCTCAGATTTAATGATTTCTGATTATTCTGGAGCAATCTTTGACTATGCTAACTTACATCGACCAATGGTTTATTACATGTGGGATAAAGATGAATATGTAAATGAAAGTCAAGGCATTGACTTTGATTTTAACGAATTGCCCGGAGAAATTGTTACAAAAGAAGAAAATTTAGCTTCTGCTATAAAAAATGCATTAAATAATTTTAAGTATGATGAAAAATATAAAAAATTTAATGAAAGATATAATTGCTTAGATGGAAAAGATTGTGGAAATAAATTCATTGAAAAATATATAAAATAGAAAGGGGTATTTATGAATAAAAACATAAAAGTCTCGGTTATCGTTCCGGTGTATAATGTAGAAAAATATTTAGATAAATGTTTAACATCATTAGTTAATCAAACACTGAAAGATATTGAAATAATTGTAGTAAATGATGGTACCAAAGACAATTCACAACATATTATTGATAAATATACTAAACAATATCCAAATAAGGTTTTTTCCTATATTAAAGAAAATGGTGGATTATCTTCTGCTAGGAACTATGGTGTTTTAAAAGCACACGGGGAATATTTAGGCTTTGTTGATAGTGATGATTACGTTGATATAAATATGTATGAACTTATGTACAATAAAGCTCATAACACTTCATCTGATATTGTTGTATGTGGACTTACTTCAATATATCAAAATAAAGATACTCTTAAATTTGTCCCTCAAACTGATATTTTTGGCTATTCACTTACAGAAAGTCCAGACATAATGTTGCAGTGTAATTCATATGCTTGCAACAAAATTTATAAAAGAAAAATGTGGATAGATAACAACATTGAATTTCCTAATCAATGGTTTGAAGATAGTGCTTTAATATATAACGCTTTATATTATGCAAATAAAATTGAGGTGGTAAAAGAGCCACTTTACATGTACTTAAGAACTAATGAAAACTCTATTGTTAATACAATTAATCCCAAGATATTTGATATCTTTAAATCTTGTGATTCATTATTATCTTTTTATAAAGATAAAGGTAATGACTTATATAGAAATGCTTGCAACTTATGTATTTCCCATGTAACAGCAAGATTTTTATATTTTAAAAATTCTCACGATAAAAAAATTATCAATGATTTTAAAAATAAAGCCAAAGATTACTTTGATAAGCATATTCCAAATTGGGATAGTAGAAAATATCAAAAAGAATTACATTATAGACCAAAATTCATAAAAAATGGTATCACATATATAAACAATAAATTTCTTTACGATTTACTAAAAATAATAGAAAAAATAAAAAAAGTATTAATAAAAATTGCAAAGAAAATGTTAAGAATTTTATCAAAAATATTTAATAAAAAAAGAGATGTCGCTCCTCTTAAAGATGTATTTAAAATATTTAAAAAATTAAATATAACTTACTTTTGTGAATTTAACACTTTAATTGAAGTAACAAACAATAAAATGCCAAACAGTAATTCTTTAAATATTGGTATTATATTAAATAATGATAAAATTAATATTTTAAAATATAATTTACTACAAAAAAATATAATTTTAAAAAAAGAATATTACTACAATAATAAAGTATATGCTCAAGATTATCTATACGAAAAATTAAAAATAAGATTTAATTTTTATGAAATAGAAGATAAAAAACTAATAACTTATGTTTTTAAAAAATTAAAAAATATCAAATATAAACCATACAAAATAGATGCTTTAAAAATTAAACAAACAATAATAAAAGATATAGAAACAGTTAATATCAATAATATAGAATTTTCCATACCAAAAAACTATGATGAAATATTAAAAACAGATTATGGATTAAGCTATATTAAATCAAATAATATAAAAGACATAAAAAACTCTGAAATAATAAAAAACAATTCTTATTTTAAAAGAATAATAAGTTATAATAATGATGGCATTGATTATAGAGAAGAAAATTATAAAATGCTACAAGAACTACATAAAATAGAGCTTGAAATTCTAAAAGAAATAAATAAAATATGTAAACGCAATAAAATAAATTTCTATTTAGGTGAAGGGACATTACTAGGAGCAGTAAGACATCAAGGATTCATACCATGGGATGATGATATTGATTTAATTATGCCAAGAGAAGATTATGAAAAATTCTTAAAAATTGCCCCACAAGAAATATCAAAAGATTTTGAAATTCAGCATAGTTCTTTAATTGAAAATTATTGGTCTCCTTTTATTAAAGTAAGATATTTAAAAGAAAACAAATTTAAACAAACGCACATTGCACATTTAACTGATCATAATGGTCCATTAATTGATATTTTCCCTTTAGATAATGTTCCAAAAAAAGATAGTTTAGGTCAAATGATACAAGCAATAAGAATCAAATTTAACCGAGGGATGTTATCATATAAATTAAAAACAAGATTTCCTAAAAAGTGGAAAGGATATATTGTTAAATGTTGTTCTTACTTTGTAAGTGTAAAACATATTCATAAAGTATTAAATAAAACTTTTGTTAAATACAACAATAAAAATAATCCATATATTGTTAATTTAGGAAGTTACTATAGTTATAAAAAACAAACACATCCTAAAAAATGGTATGCTAAACCACAAATGGTAAAATTTGAAAATTTGACTATGCCAATACCACATGAGGCCAAAAAAATATTATCAAGTGTATATGGCAAATATATGGAACTACCACCTGTTGAAAAAAGAGCTATAAAACATCACTTTGATGAATAAAAATATATTTAGAATAATAAACTAAATATGTTTTTTTATTAAATTTATTTTAATTTTCTGATTATTTAGTTTTTATCATGTACATAATAAAAAATAGTAACTTCTTTAGAAATATCATACAATAAATATTCAGTGATATTAATCAATAAGAATAATATGAAGTCATCAAAAGAATTTAATTGATTTTCATATATAATATGATTATGCCCTGACATATTGTTGACAGAGTCCGGGGGGGGGGTTATAATAAAAATATAAATTAGTATATCAAAGGTGGTTTAAATGAAAGAAAAAATATTGTTATTTATACCAATGTATAACTGTGAAAAACAAGTAATAAGAGTTTTAAATCAAATAGATAGCGAAGTAGCAAAATATATAAAAGAAATATTAGTAGTAAATAACCGAAGCACCGATAATGGTGAAAAAGCTGTGCTCGATTTCACCAAACAAAGCAAGCTTAAAATTACTATAGTAAGAAATGATGAAAACTATAACCTTGGAGGATCACATAAAGTTGCTTTTCAATATGCAATTGATAATGAATATGACTATGTAATTGTATTGCATGGTGATGATCAAGGTAATATTCATGATTTATTACCTTATCTTAAAAATGAAGATTATAAAAAATATGATTGTTTACTTGGATCACGATTTATAAAAGGATCAAAATTACAAGGATATTCTAAATTTAGAACATTTGGTAATATAGTATATAACTATTTATTTTCTTTTGTAATTCATAAAAGAGTATATGATTTAGGATCTGGATTAAATATGTATTCTACTGAAATGTTAAAAAGCAATTACTATTTTAAATTCCCAGATAAATTAACATTTAACTATTTAATGGTATTAGCAATACATTACTATCATCAAAATGTTAAATTTTTCCCAATTACATGGAGGGAAGATGATCAAGTATCTAATGTTAAAATGGTTAATCAAGCATTTGAGGTTTTAAAAATGTTATTTAAATACATGTTTAATCATGATTATATAAAAAGTGAATTTAGAGATAAACAAGTACGAAAATATACATATAAGGAAATAAAAAATGACAAATAAAAGTAAATGGATATATAATTTTATAAATATTGGATTTTTATTAATTACTTTAATATTCTTTTTTCAAAAACGTTTATATATCATAAATCCAAATTTTACTATTTTTCAATTTTTCTTACTTGTTTTACTCATAATTTTTATTCACTCTTTAAAGTTTTTTAAACTTTATTTTATCGTATTAGAAGAAAAAATTCCTTTTAAAAATATGCTGAAAATATATATAAAATCAACTTTTTCTAGCATAGTATTGCCTTTTAAAATAGGAGAAATATATAAAGCATATTTAATAGGTCATGAAATAAAAAATTATAAAAAAGGTATTATAGCAGTTCTTATTGATAAATTTTATGACGCAATAATTCTTTGCATATCCTTTATCTGTTATAGCATAATTGCAAATGTAACATTAACAATAACAACCTGGATACTTTTAATTATAATTATTATGATAGTAATTGTATATTATTCTTTTCCAGGAACATATCGCTATTTAAATCGTTTCTTTATTCAAGGCAAACACTCTAACAGAAACATATACGTTTTGCGTGTTTTAGAAAGTTTAGAAAGTTGTTATACAACAGCAAAAGAAATGATTTGTGGAAGAAGCCTTTTATTTGTTTCACTTGGAATATTTTACTGGCTAGGTGAATCTGTATTTATTTATTTTGTAGTACATGCTTATGGATTATTAATAAATTTTGGAAACGTTGTTTTATATGTTAACGATGCCTTTTTAGGAATAAATAATCCTATTTTTAACGTTTATGTATCTATGTGTACATTATTATTTATAATTGCTATAGCATTTATATATTTTGAAAAATATTTTTTAGGAGGTAACAATGAAAAAGTTAGCAGTCATTTATGATGATAGAATAGAGTCAAATGATAGGATAAAAACAATTATTGGCAATAATAGTTTTGGTAACGTTGTCATAAAAAGAAAAAAATTATTTCAATACATAGAAGAAATAGTAGGTGAAACACCTGATATACTTTTTGAAAAAATTACAAAAGATAGCAACATCACTTTTGCAGATACCGATGATTACGTATATTTTTATATCAAATCAACATCAGCAGTAATAGATGTAAAAGAATTCAAAATTATATTAGAAAAATTAAGATACATCAACGAAACTACTAAAGTTATGACTAATGAAAAGATGTCAGGTATAGCTTTTTGTAATTTTGAATTGTTAAAAGACTTTTTAAAAAATATGACTGTTTCTTCAAAAACTAATCAAATAAATACTGCCTGCTTCTCTGATATATCTTCGTATGATAATTTATTAATGTATATTTCTAGTGCTTTTGATTCTAGATATTTTAATAGTATTTCAGGGGATAAATATTATGTAGAAAAAAAGAGCAAAGATAAAAAGAAAATGAAAATGGAATATAGCTATTACTGGTTAATTCCAGAAGAAATGAAAAGCTTTATGGTTTTACCATACGACTATAAAGAAGAAAAAGACTATGCATCATATAAAATGGAAAGGATGCCTATGACAGACATTGCTATTCGTTTTACCCATCATGCCGTTGACCTAGATGAATTTAAAAAAATATTAGATAAAACTTTTCACTTCTTCAATAGTAGAACTAAAAAAGAAATAACCAAAGAAAAATATATAGAAATGGCTAAATCATTATATATTACTAAAACAGAAGAACGTTTAAAAAAATTAAAAAGTACTGAAGAATATGAAACATTAAATTTATATATTAAAAATGGCACAAAATTTAATGATATAGAAGAAATTTACCAAGAATATGAAACAATTTATGAAAAAATGATGACAAAATATTTGAAAAAAGAAAAGAAATTTTATCAAGTAATTGGCCATGGAGATGTTTTCTTTGCCAATATGTTATATAGCAAAGAAATAAATTTATTGAGACTTATTGATCCCAAAGGAGCTTTGACAGAAGAAGATTTATATATGAATCCTTATTATGATATTGCTAAATTATCACACTCAATATGTGGTAGATATGACTTTTTTAACACTGATATGTACGACATTACAATAAATAAAGATATGAAACTTGAATTAAATATTGATTTTGATAATACACCTTATATTATGGTATTCAAACAATATTTAGATGACAATGGTTATAACTATTCGTTAACCAGATTATTTGAAGCGAGTTTATTTTTATCAATGCTACCACTTCATATAGATAATCCAAGAAAAGTATTAGGATTTATCTTAAATGCTATTACTATTTTACAGGAGGTAAAAAAATATGTATAATGACATAACTTTAGTTTTTGATGTAGATGGCACTCTTTGTCCGATTAAAACTACTGATGAAGAATACAAAGACTTAATACCAGATAAAGAAATGGTTGAGAAATTAAAAATGTACAAAAAAGAGGGTGCCAAAATTATTATATATTCATCAAGAAACATGAGAACATATCAAGGCAACATAGGTCTTATAAATGCTAATACAGCTGTAATTATGCAAGATTGGTTAAAAAAATGGGATATTCCTTATGATGAAATATATTTTGGCAAGCCATGGGCAGGTAAAAAAGGAATATACATAGATGATCGTTGTGTAAGACCTGATGAATTTCTAAATTATTCTTTTGATGAACTTGAACAAATATGTAAAAAATCTAGTAGAGTAAAAGGAGAATAAAATTATGCAAATAATTATAACTATGGCAGGGTTAGGCTCTAGATTTCGTAAAGCAGGATATGACATGCCTAAATATATGATTGAAGTAAAAGGTAAAACTTTATTTGAGTGGTCTATGTCAAGCCTAAAAGATTTTAATTCTTTAGAAAAGTTAAAATACATATTCATTGTACGCAAAGAAGACAACGCTAAAGAATTTATCCTAAATAAAATGAAAAATGAAAAAGTAGAAAATATAAAAGTAATTGAAATAGATGAATTAACTGATGGTCAAGCTACAACAGCATATTTAGCAAAAGATTATTGGGATTCTGATGATGAAATGATTGTTTACAATATTGATACTTATGTAGAAGCATATACTATATGTTATAAAGATATTAAAGGTGATGGCTTTATTCCTTGCTTTAATGCCCCAGGTGATCATTGGAGCTTTGTAAAAACAGATAGTAATAACAAAGCCATAGAAATAAGAGAAAAAGTAAAAATATCTGATAATTGTACTATTGGATTATATTATTTTAAATCTTGTAAATTATATGAAAACTTGTATCAAGAATACTACAGCAACAATGACCACTTAGAAAAAAATGAAAAATATATTGCTCCTTTATATAATCATATGTTAGAAAAAAATATGGACATATATATAAATATCTTACCTAAAGAAAAAGTACATGTATTAGGAACACCAGAAGAAGTGGAAGAGTTCAAAAAATTATGAAAAAATTATTAAATAATATATGGCAAATATATCATAAGTATGAAGAAATACTAAATTACTTAATAGTAGGAGCAATAGGAGTAGTAATTAGTGTTGTATCATATGCCTTAAGCAGATGGATTGGTTTTAATATTGTAACAAGTAATATTATTTCATGGATAATTGCAGTTTTATGCATGTATATCATGAATAAACTTTTTGTATTTAAAACTAAATTAGAGAATAAAAAAGCATTATTTAAAGAATTTATATCATTTATTACAGCCAGAGTATTCACTTTGATTGTAGAAACACTAATCCTTTACTTTGGAACAAATTTACTACATATTAATGATTTATTTGTTAAGGTCATAGCACAAATAGTAATAATTATTTTAAACTACATATTAAGTAAATTAATTATATTTAATAAAAACAAAAATCCTAATTCTAAAAAAAAAATACTAAATCGCTTTAATTTTTTATTAGACAAAAAAGTGTTTTTAATTTCTTCAATAATATGGCTTATTTATTTTATTACAGGAATCCAAGATAGATTTTTCATAAATAATAATCTATCTTTCAAATCAATATTGCCATACAAAATATTACAATTCATATTATTTTATTTTTTTGGTTTAATAGTTAAAAAAATAATTAGTAATAGAAAAGATATAAAATGTAAACATGGCATTATAATTGGTACCGTATTCGCTATAATTATGTTTATATTACTACTAACAATGTGGCCTGGTACTTGGTCATGGGATGATGCTATAACATTAAGGCATGCTCAAACTTATACTATATATCCTTGGCAACATTTTATTTGTTCTTTGTTCTATATTGTTAGTTTAGAAACATTTCCATTTATGAGCGGAGTTATTATAATGCGTATCATAATAATTTCTATCATTATGGGCTATAGTATTTCTAATATTGTTGATATATTCAAAAAAACAGAAAAACAGAGAATAACATATGAAATATTTTTATTAATACCAAGTTTATTTCCTCCAGTAATTATGTATACTTTATCAGGATATCGAATGGGAATATATAGTTTTATTGAACTACTTTTAATTGTACAATTAATAATAATATTTTATAAAAAGAAAAAATTAACAATAGGAAATTTTATAGGTTTAGCATTTACTATAATTTTAGTTGCTTCATGGAGAACTGAAGGTATTTACTATATTCCTTGTGTAGCACTTATTCTTTTATTCCTAAACAAAAAAATTATACCTAGAAAACAAATATTAACTTTATTTATTATTACGTTAAGTTTTACAATGATAATTAATAAAGTCAATACATCTTTAATAGCAAATGATAATTACTCTATAACAGCCATTGTAGAGCCTTTACAAGCATTAATCAAAAAAGCAGATCCTAACGAAGATAAAAGCACATTACAACAAATAAGTAGGGTGATTGATATAGACTATATTTATAACAACCCAAATTTGCATGGCGAACAACTTTACTGGAGCCATAAATTAGTAAAACCTAATTACAGTAAAGATGACTTTAAAGCCTTATTTAAATCTTATATCAAATTAACTTTAAAATATCCATTAACTTCCATAAAAGCAATGACTAAAATGTATTTAAAAAGCAGTGGAATTATTTTAAAAAAAGATGGTACTGTTTATCAAAAAACTAATATAAGTCAAGCTTTGACATTATATAATGATGATAACACAGCATGGAGTAGCATTAGAAACATTAAATCTAGTTTTAAAAAAGCCTCTTCTATAAGAAATCAAACTATGCTTTTATTACGAGGATTTAATAATGACAATAAACCCAATATTATTCATTATATATTTTGGAACTTAAACATACCAATTTTATTATTATCGCTATGTTTTATATATAAATTATTTAAAAAAGATTGGTTTTTTAGTAGCATAATATTTGTAGTTATGTTAAGAATACCTTTGGTATTTATCACATCTCCAGCACCATACTACATGTATTATCACTCAGTATATTTAATAACATATATAATTGTATTTTTAATTTTAATAGAAGCTATATTTAATAGTAAAAATAAAAAAGATAATTTAAAATAAATATAAACCTTGGTTTCAACTTGCAAATATACTGCTTTGTGCGATATAATAATACAGTAAATGAAAAACAATTGCTAATCTAAAAATATAATGTTATACTACAAATACAAACAAAAAGAGGTGTTACATGAAAAAATTCTTTAGTGATATAAAAAAATATTTTAAATACATAATTGCTTCTACTAAAGCCGAATTAAATAGTGAAGTAGCAAATTCCTATTTAGGTTGGCTTTGGTGGTTGCTTAATCCGTTATTTTTTATGCTAATATATTGGTTTATATCAGTAATTGTCTTTAGAACAAAGCAAGATTATTTTGCAGCCTTTGTTTTTATAGGTATTTCTATTTGGGATTTCTTTAATCATGTTGTAAATGTAAGTCCAAAACTTATTGCCAATAATAAAGATATAGTAAGTAAAGTATATGTACCAAAATATATCTTACTAATTCAAAAAATATGTGTTAATTTCTTTAAAATGTTGATTTCTCTTTTATTAGTAGCAATCATGATGGCTTTATATAACGTTAATATTTCCCTTAGAATTTTAAACTTTATTCCTATCATTTTCGTATTAGTTATTGTAACATTTGCTGTAGCATCATTATTATTACATTTTGGTGTTTTTGTTGAAGATTTAGTTAATATAACCAACGTTCTTTTAAGATTAGTATTCTACTTATCAGGAATTTTCTACATGGTATCCACAAGAATACCAGCACCATATAATCGTTACCTACTATGGTGTAATCCAATTGCATATTTTATTCAAAGTTCCAGAGATTGTCTTTTATATAACAAAGCTATTGACTATCGAATACTATTTGTCTGGTTAATAATTGGAACTATTGTGTCAATAATTGGTATAAAAACAATAACAAAATACGAAAACAGTTATGTTAAGGTGATAAAATAATGAAAAATAATAAGAATATAGCTATATCAGTAAAAAATCTTGGTTTAAGTTATCGTGATATTAAAAAATTCTCAATAAGAAAAACTCTTTTTTCAAGAGAAAAATCAACTCTTTACACAGCTTTAAAAGATATTTCTTTTGAAATACCAAAAGGTCAAATTGTTGGAATATGTGGTAAAAATGGAAGTGGTAAATCAACTCTTTTAAGAGCACTTGCAGGAATATTTTCTGCCGACAAAGGAACTATTGACTTACATAATAATACAATCTCTTTACTATCAATTGGAGTTGGCTTTCAAAAAAAATTAACAGGTCATGATAACATCTATTTATCTGGTATGCTTTTAGGTTTTTCTAAAGAACAAATTGATCAAAAATACCAAGAAATCGTAGACTTTTCTGAATTGGGTGATTTCATAAATAAACCAGTTGCTTCATATTCATCTGGTATGTATTCAAAACTTGCATTTTCAATAACCGCTATCCTAGAAACCGATATTATTTTAATAGATGAAGTTTTATCAGTTGGAGATGTTGCCTTTAAAGAAAAAAGCTACAACAAAATGAAAGAATTAATATCTGATGAAAATAGAACAGTCTTAATAGTATCTCACTCATCAAAAACTTTAATTGATCTATGTGATCGTGTAATTTGGATTCACGATGGTTTAGTAAAAGAAGATGGCTCTCCAACAGAAGTTGTAGAGCATTATGAAAATTTTATAAAAAATCAACTATAAATTACCAACTTAAATTGGTAATTTTTTATTACTATAATAAAATGTTATTTGCTCATAATAATAATGTAGTTTGTTGAAGGAGTTGATTTCATGCCTTTTAAAAATTTTAAAAACAAACTATTAATTTTCATCATATTATTTTCTATTTTTAGTATGCCAATTTCTACCTTTGCTTATTCAAAAAAAGTAGTTTTAGGAGGAGAAAATATTGGTATAAGTATTAATTCCAAAGGAGTATTAGTAGTAGGTTTCTACAACGTAGGAAAAACATCACCAGGAAAAGATGCTAATCTTCAAATCGGAGATATAATAACTAAGATAGATGATACTGATATTAAAAAAATATCTGATCTATCAATTGTTACTATAAACGATCAAGAGGAGTTACAAATTACTTATTTAAGAAACAACAAGACTAAAAAAACTACTTTAAAATTAACCAAAGATAAAGATAATTCATACAAAACAGGATTATATGTAAAAGATAAAATAATTGGAATAGGAACACTTTCTTTTATAGATCCCGAAACAAAAACATTTGCAGGATTAGGCCATGAAATAACAGAAAAAACAACAGGAACAAAATTTGAAATAAAAGATGGTACAATATTTAAATCAGATGTAACAAGTATAACAAAATCAACCATTAATAATCCCGGTGAAAAAAATGCAACTTTTAATCAAAATGAAATCTATGGCATAATAACAGATAATAAAACAACTGGTATTTATGGTATCTATCAAAGTAAAATAAATACAGATAACTTAATCGAAGTAGCCTCTTTAAATGAAATAACATTAGGTAAAGCATATATTCACACAGTAATATCCAACAACACCATTGAAAAATTTGAAATCAACATTATTAAAATAAATCATAATGACAAAACGAAAAATATCTTATTTGAAATAACAGATAAACGTCTATTATCTAAAACAGGAGGTATAGTCCAAGGGATGAGTGGTTCTCCAATAACTCAAAATAACAAGTTAGTAGGAGCCGTAAACTATGTAATTGTAGATTCACCAACAATGGGGTATGGTATTCTAATAGAAAATATGTTAAATGATTTAGAAAATTAATGAAGCAGGTTATCCTGCTTTTTATTTCATAAAACTTTCACAATTAAAACATAAAACTAACATAATCTAAATATAAAATAAAACTTAAGAAAGAGGTAATATTTTTTAGTTTTATAAATAAATTTTCGCTCCATTATTTAAAAAACTTTCAAATACATACCCAATCCAACAAACCTCTTTCTAATTTTAGAATTATAGTCTTTTTTTACTAAATGTATTATAATAATTAAAAAGGAGATAAAATGAAAGCATTAATTGTAGATGATGAAAAACTAATACGAAATATTATAAAAGAATACTTAGTAAAAGAAAACTTTGAAATAATTGAAGCTGAAACTGGTATCGAAGCAATTGAACAAGTAAAAACTAATGATATTGATATAATAATATTAGATATCATGATGCCAGAATTAGATGGTTTTAGTGCTTATAAAGAAATTAAAAAGATTAGTAATATTCCTACTATTATTTTATCTGCAAGAACTGAAGAATATGATAAACTAACTGGTTTTGATTTAGGGATTGATGATTATTTAACAAAACCTTTCTCACCCAAAGAATTAGTAGCAAGAGTAAAAGCCATACTAAATCGTAGCAATAAAAAAGAAGATATTTTTAAATATAAAACATTAAAATTAGATAAAATTGCTCATGCTTTATATATTGATGATAAAGAAATAGAAATAACACCAAAAGAATTTGATTTACTAGTATACCTTATTGAAAATGAAAATGTTGCTTTATCAAGAGGGCAACTACTAAATAAAGTTTGGGGTTATAGTTATTATGGTGATGATAGAACTGTTGATACTCATATAAAAATGTTAAGAAACAATTTAAAAGAATATCGTAATTTAATAAAAACTATTCGTGGAGTAGGGTATAAATTTGAAAAAAAACAAATTTAGTATCAAAACCAATATATTATTATATTTAATAATATATTCTATCATAATTCTATCATTTATCTACATAATTCAAATTGGTTTCTTAAACATATCATATAAAATTGAACAATCAAAAATATTAAATAATTCTATAACCGAAATAAAACAGACATATAAAGAAGAAAACTATGAATCACTATTTAATATAATAAGTGCTAATAATAATATTTGTCTTGAACTAATAAATAATGACGCAACTATTTATACATCATCAACTTATAATAAAAAATGTTTATCTTCTAATAATAAAGCATTATTATATTTTGAAAAAGAATTTATATCAAGCAATCAAAATAAAAAACAAATTGAAATAATAAATCCTCTATATAATAACAACACTTTAATAATAGGGGAAAAATTATCTAATAACTCTTATATCTTTGCTAGCACTTCACTAATCCCTTTAGATAATAGTATCAGTATCTTAAAAAGTCAATTTATTTACATAGCTATACTAATTTTCATAATGTCCATAGTATTATCTTATTTTATCTCTAATCATATAGCTAAACCAATAATAAAACTAAATGAAAATGCTAAACAATTAAGAAATAAATCTTATATTGATAATGAAATAAACTCATCTTGTTACGAAATTGATCTATTATCTAAAACAATTGAAGAGGCCAAAGAAGAATTAGGAAAAACAGAACAATTAAGACAAGATTTAATGGCTAATGTCTCTCATGATCTAAAAACCCCTTTAACAATGATAAAAGCTTATGCTGAAGCAGCTAAAGACTTAAATAAAGAAGACGCTAAAAAACAAGAAGAAGATTTAAATATAATAATTGAAGAAACAGATAGATTAACTATCTTAGTAAATGATATCCTAGAATTATCCAAATTAGAAAATATAACAATAAAAGAAGAAAAAGAATTAATATCTATCAATGATTTAATAGAAAGTATTTTAAAAAGATATACTATCATCAAAGAACAAGGTTATACTTTTATCTTTAACAAAGATGGTAACTATAATGTAAAAGTAAATAAAAAACATCTTGAGCAAGTAATATATAATTTAATAAATAATGCTATTAATTATACTGGAGAAGATAAAAAAATAATAATAGATTTAACAAAAGAAAAAAAATATCTAAAACTATCTATAACTGACACAGGAAAAGGTATATCTAAAGAAGAAATAAATCTTATTTGGGATAAATACTATAGAACGAAACGTCAACATCAAAGAAATATAATTGGTACAGGTCTAGGTCTATCAATAGTTAAAAATATTTTTGAGCAATATAATATAAAATATGGTGTAACAAGTAAAGAAAAAAAAGGAACTACCTTTTATTTCTATCTAAAAATAGAAGACTAGTTCTTTTATTTTGCCCCTTGAAAATATCCATTAGCAACATAATGAGATTCACTAGCGACAATAAAAGCTTTCTTATCATGTTTTTTAATCAGATTTTCGACAAATTTTAATTTTCTTTTATCAATTTCCATAAAAATCATCCATCTTTTTTCTTTTTTATTCTCATTATTCACATCGAAAATAGATACAGCAAAACCATTTTTTCTAATATTATCAATCATAGGATATGGTATAGATGTAATAACAAAACAAGATAAAGTCCCTTTAATAAAAATATTAGAAATATATCCTCCCACAAATGTTCCAGTAGCAAAACCAAGTGCATAACTAATCCCAATCCAAATGCTGTTAGAATCTGTATTAAGTGCTTCTTTAACAATTAAAAACCAAACTAAAACCTCCACAAAACCAATACATGCAGCTACCATATTTTTACCCTTAACAGTAACTAAAGTCCTAAAAGTACCTAAAGAAACATCAATAATTCTAGCCAAAAATATTTTTATACATAATATAAGTTCCACATCTTCCTCCAAACATTATTATTATGTAAAACAAAAAATAAAAAAATACAAAAAAAATAACCCAAAGGTTACTAATTAAAAAAATAAATTGCTACTGAAAAAATTAAAGATAAAATCATAACTAAAAACATAATTAAAACAACAGTCTTTTGTACTTTCTTATTCATATCAGGCCTCCATATAAATTATATCATCTATCTTAAAATAGTCAAATTAAATAAGAAAATGTAGAATAGTAATCTATAATATTTTAAAACATTCTTCATATTTTTAAATAGGTGACGATATGAAAATGAAACTAAAAAATAATGAACATAAAACTACTTTCATTAATAAACTAAAAAAACATCTAACACTTAAAAACTTAATTATTTCTTTTCTAACTTTATTTATAACAGCTTTCATAATAGGTATTGTCTTTTATTTATATTTAAATAACAAAGATAAAGAAATGATAAAATCTAATCTTTATAGTTATTTTACTATAAGTGATAACTATAACTATTTAAAAATCTTAAAAAAAGAACTTTTTACTAACTTAACAAATACATTTTTTATCTGGTTACTAGGTATAAGTGTTATTGGCATTATCGTAATAGTATTACTTTATTTTATCGAATCATTTAGTCTAGGTTTTACTATCACAAGTATAATAGATAACTATAAACTAAAAGGTATAATAGGTATGTTTTCTTATCTTTTTCCAAGTAAAATAATTTATATTCTAAACTTTATACTTATTTGTTTAGCTTCATTTAGATTTAGTCTGCAACTAATAAAATATTTATTTTTAAAACAGGACATAGATTTAAAAAAACAATTAAAAAAATATCTAAAAGTTCTTCTAATGGCTATTTTAATAACAATAATATATACCCTTTTAGATGTCTTCATTACCCCTTTAATGATAAAAATTTTTACAAAAATTTAAATATAGTATATAATGATATTCGGTGATATATATGAAAAAAGTTGTTATTGGGATGAGTGGGGGAGTAGATTCTTCTGTAGCGGCTATTTTATTAAAAAATCAAGGTTATGATGTTATTGCCCTTTTTATGAGAAATTGGGATAGCCTTTTAAATAATGATATAAATGGTAATCCAACTTTAAATGAAGAAATATGTACTCAAGAACAAGATTATAACGATGCTAAAAAAGTTTGTGAGAAATTAAATATCCCTTTATATAGAGTAGATTTTACTAAAGAATATTGGGATAATGTCTTTACTTATTTTTTAGATGAATTAAAAAAAGGTCGTACTCCTAATCCTGATGTTATGTGTAATAAATATATAAAATTTGATTATTTCATCCGTGAAGCTAAAAAATTAAATGCTGACTATGTAGCAACAGGTCACTATGCCATACTTAAAAATGGATTATTATATAAAGCAGTCGATAGCAATAAAGATCAAACATACTTTTTAGCTCAACTAACTTCCAAACAATTAGAAAACGTCTTATTTCCAATTGGAGAATTAAATAAAGAACAAGTAAGAAAAATAGCTTTAGAATATGATTTAATAACTGCTAAGAAAAAAGACTCTACAGGAATATGTTTTATTGGTGAAAGAAACTTTAAACAATTTTTAACTAACTACTTACCTAATATGAAAGGTGACATAATCGATATAGAAACCAACGAAAAAGTAGGGGAGCATATAGGACTTATGTACTACACAATAGGGCAAAGAAGAGGACTAAATATTGGTGGTATGGAAAATAGAACTTTTGTCGTAGGCAAAGATTTAAAAAATAATATATTATATGTAGCTAGTAAAAATGCTAACGAATACTTAACTTCCAACAGTTGTCTTATTGATAATATTGTTTTAAATACCAACGAAAAAATAACATCTTGCTATGCTAAATTTAGATATAGAAGCAAAGATGTTAAAGTATCACTAGAATATTTAGATAACAATGAAATATTAGTAAGATATAATGGTGTAAAAAGTGTAACACCAGGACAGCTTTGTGTTTTCTATAAAGAAGATGGACAATGTTTTGGAAGTGGAATAATAAAAGAAGTAAGAAAAGATGATAAAAAACTTTGGTACTTATTATAATGCCAAAGTTTTTATTTTCACTAGACAATAACCCCTAGAAATGCTAAAATTAAATCATAGGAGATGAAACAATGGAATATATAAACAGAATTATTGATGAGTGTAGCATTTCAAAAGTAAAAATAGCTAAATATTTAGGTGTATCAAGACAAATGCTATATAATTATCTAATGTTAGATAAACTAAGTAAATTACCAAAAGATAAACAAAATAAACTATTGTTTTTATTTGGCGTAGAAAACGAAGATGAATTAAAAAATATCAAAGTTGATGAACAATATACGAAAGAAATAGAAAGCAAAGTAAATGAGGGAATAAACGAAACCTTAAATAAAGAAAGTATTACTGATCTAAGAGGACTAAGTAAAAAAGAACAAGAACTCTTAACAGAAATATTTACCAATATCAAAAATATGGTAATCGAAGATAACGAAAAAGATTCAACTGGATACATAACTTTAAATTATCTTCATCACTATATTCAAATGATGGCTAGAATTCCTGAATTAAAATATATTTTAGCTTATATGTCTAAAAACAATTGTTTAGCACCAGCTTTAGAATTTGCTTATGATGAAGATAAACAATATACATTTGAAGGAATATTATATTCCGCAATGGTTTTATACACCAGTGGCAGTGCTTCTAAAAATAAAGTGTCTGAACAACATCGTAAATTTGAAGCTGATATTGAACAAAAAAAAGAAGATAAATTAAGTAGAACTGAAGAATTAACTTCATTAAGAAAAATTGCTTTAAACGAATTAGGATACACGACAATTAATGATTCTAACGCTAAAGAAGTATTCGAAAAAATAGCAGAAATAATGGCTACTAAATTTTAACTATGGAAAATATTAAATTTTATTTTGCTCTTTTATCTTCTAAAATTTGTTTAAGTTTATTTAAAATAACTGGTAATAGACAAGATGATCGTCCGGGCTCTCTTGCCTTAAGATTATATCCTAATTTTCTTGAAAGAGTAACAAAACCAAAAACAGTAATATGTGTAACAGGTACTAATGGCAAAACTACTGTATCTAATCTAATAAGTACTTCACTAATAAAATTAGGTAATAAAGTTGCTTATAATGACTGGGGAGCAAACACCAAAATTGGTGTAGCAAGATGTCTTTTAGATTCAGTTTCTATCTTTAATCGCCCCAAAAAAGATATATGTATTCTAGAAACAGATGAATTAACTTCTAAAGATATTTGGCCATATATAAAACCTAATTATATAATCGTTACTAATTTATCAAGAGATTCAATGCATAGAAATGCTCACCCTCAATATATCTTTAATGAAATGAATAAAGGCATTATTCCCTCATCAGCTCTAATACTAAATGCTGATGATCCAATAAGTAGTTTTTTAGGAACAAACCAAAATAAAAAAGTATATTTTGGTATTGATAAACTATCAACAGACCATAAAAAACCATATAACAGCATAAATGATATGGCAATCTGTCCAAAGTGTTATACTAAACTAAACTATGAATTTGTAAGATATAACAACATCAGTAGAGTAAAATGTCCAAATTGTGACTTTGAAAGTCTAAAACCAGATTATCTAATAACTAAAATAGATAATGAAGCTAAAAAAATATATCTTAATCATGATAAAAAAGAAATAGCAATGCCACTTATAAATGATAGTATCTTTAATATATATAACATACTATCTGTAATTACTTGTTTATCTACAATGGGTTATACTGACGAAAATATAATATATGCTCTTAAAAACACAGAAATAGTAAAATCAAGATATAGTAGCACAACTGTTAATAATATTACTGTAAGTACTATTGCGACAAAAGGATTAAATGCTGTAGCAACATCAACTGTCTGTGATTATATTGCTAACGAAAAGGGTAATATTGAATTAATCATGGTTTTAGATGATACTTTTGATAACATCGACGGTAGTGAAGCAATTGCTTGGATCTATGATAGTGATTTTGAATTTATTAATAAAGATAACATCAAAAAAATAATAATTGGTGGAGTTCGTAATAGAGATTATCGTCTTCGTCTTTTATTAGCGGGTATCGATGATAAAAAAATAGTTTGTACTCAAAATGAAATGGATACTTATAAATATATAGATACTAAAAATATAGATGCAATTTATATCATGCATGAAGTATACTTTATTAAAAAATCACAACAATTAAAAGATTTGGTAATAAATAAAATTCTAAAAGAGGGAAATGATAAATAATGAAAATTGAAATATTATACAAAGAAGTATGCAATCTATATGGTGATTTATTTCATGCTAACTATCTAAAACAACAATTAAAAAACTTTGAAGTTATCGAAACATCTCTATTAGATAAACCAGCTTTTATAAACCCAGAAAATAACGTAAAATTAGTGTATTTAGGCTCTAGTAGTGAAGAACATCAAGAACTAATAATTAACGCTCTAATGCCTTATAAAACCGAAATAAAAGACTATATAAATAATGGTAACATCTTAATAGCAACTGGTAATGCCCTAGAAATATTTGGAAAACAAATATCTTGTAATGAAGAAGAAGAAAGTAGGGTAATACCTTGTTTAAATATCCTATCATATGAAACAACAAGAAATCTAAGTCATCGTCATAATTCCCTATTTTTAGGCAAATTTAATGATATGGAAATATTAGGATATAAAAGTCAATTTACTTATACTGAAATAACTAATAATAAAGACTACTCTTTTATTGAAGTAGAAAAAGGAGTAGGGTTATCACCTACTTCAAAAAATGAAGGAATCAAATACAAAAACTTCTATGGAACGTATCTATTAGGACCATTTCTCGTCTTAAATCCATACTTCATGAAATATCTATTAAAACTATTAAATGAAAAAGATGAACTAATATATGAAGAAGCTTCACTAGATGCCTATAATTATCGTTTAAAAGAATTACATGATCCAAAGACAGTATTTGGCTCAAAACATGAATAATAAATAAATTGTAATTTAAATCGAGATTAAATAAGATGGATAATTGATAATCTCGATTTAAAATAGAATAAAATAAATTAATGTAATATTACTAATAATTAATGATTAATAGACTAATATTAATAAAAAACTATCACAAAAAAGAAATATCCACAACTTCCTATAATTGATATTATGTTAACTTCTTAATAGACAATAAATCATATTTAATAAACCATTACTACTCTATTATATAAAACTATAAAAAATACAAGTATCTATTTACTTGTATTTTTATTATTGAAAATTAATAATATCTTTACTTGTAATATTAAACTTAATATTATTTTCAACTATACCTGAATAAAACAATATATCATAAGTTTGTTTCTTATCTACTATATATCTAAGTGTATAATTAATTGTATCCCCTTTTTTAATAATACTATTATTATTGACATACTGATTTACTAACTCTATTTCATTAATATCATAAAATTTAAAATTATTATCTGCTGAAATAGTAACTGTATTATTTCGATAATTAGTTAACCTAAAGGTAAATTCTAATTCTTGATTTTCTCTTAATCTTACATCAACTAACTTAATTTTAATATCATCAATATAAGCTTCTTCATTAAATCCATAAACTGTCTTAAATGCTTTAGAACAACCTCCAAAAAGTAATAATAAACTAAATAAAACTAACAAATAACATATTTTTTTCATATCTACCCTACTTTAATTTACTTAAAACTGATGTACCAATACTAGGCGCCTCTATATTAAAATTATCTGCGATAGTAGCACCAATATCAGCAAAAGTCTCCATTATAGGTAACATCTTTGGCTCTGAGAAAACTCTACTATACATTATAACAGGTACATTTTCTCTTGTATGGTCAGTTCCTTTAAAAGTTGGATCATTACCATGATCTGCAGTAATAATTAATAAATCATCATTATTAAGTTTATTTAAAATAATTGGAATATCTACATCCAATGCTTCAATTGCATTAGCATAGCCATTAACATCTCTTCTATGACCATATAAAGTATCAAAATCATTTAAATTTGCAAAACAAAGTCCTGTAAACTTTTTATCCATTATATCCAATATTTTATTAACAGCTTCTCTATTACTAGTAGCAACAACTTTCTTTGTAATACCTGAGCCATTAAATATATCAAAAATCTTTCCAACAGAGATAACACTTAATCCATTTATTGATAAATTATCTAAAACAGTATATGACTGTGGTGATAGAGCAAAATCTTTTCTATTTTCAGTTCTTTTAAATTCGCCCTTTTTCTTACCCACAAAAGGTCTTGCAATAACCCTACCAACTTTCCACTCATCTTTAGTAGTAATCTTTCTTATTTGTTCACAGTATTTATATAACACATCAACTGGTATTATTGCCTCATGAGCCGCAACTTGTAAAACAGAATCACTAGAAGTATAAATAATAAGGGCACCCGTCTTTAAATGTTCCTCCCCTAACTGTTGAATTATTTCAGTGCCACTTGCTGCAACATTACCAATAACTTTTCTTCCAATTGTTTTTTCTATTTCTTCAATAAGTTCTTTAGGAAAACCATTTTCTGTAAAAGTAAGATATGGTTTTTCTAACTTTAATCCCATCATTTCATAATGACCATTTAAAGTATCTTTTCCTTTATTTGTAGGTCTTGCAATTGTATAATAAGCATCTGTTGTAGTATCCGTTAAACTAATAGTATCTAAAAAACCTAATCTTTTTAAATTGGGAACAAACAAATCATAATTATCCATAATATGCTTTAATGTATTTGATCCTGTATCACCAAACATATTAGCATCTATTGCTTCCCCCACTCCCAAAGAATCACAGACAATTAAAAAAATACGATTAAATTTCATTATTCTCACTCCTCATTTCTTGGATGATATTTATTATAATCATCCCTAATTTTTTCTTTACTAACGTGTGTATATATTTTAGTAGTAGTAATATCACTATGACCAAGTAACTGCTGTATACTTCTTAAATCAGCTCCATAATTAAGCATATGTGTAGCAAACGAATGTCTTAACATATGTGGTGTAATCTTAAACTTAAAACCTTTATCTTTAGCAATAATATTTAAGCTTTTTTCAAAACCCTGCCTAGTTAACTCTTTTCCATGATTATTTAAAAACAAAACATCAGTTGTATTTCTCTTAATAAGTTTTTCTCTTTTCTCTAAATAAAGTTTTAAATAATACAAAGCATAATCATTAATAGGTACAATTCTTTCTTTACTACCCTTTCCAAAACATCTAACAACATTATTATAAAAATCAACATCTCTAGTAGTAAGATTAATAACTTCACTAACCCTTAATCCTGTACTATACATTAATTCTAACATAGCTTTATTCCTATAGTCAAATACTGTCTTAAGATTTATATCTAATAATTTTTCAACATCCGAAACACTTAAAACATTAGGTAACTTCTTTCTTAACTTTGGTCTATCTAAAGCTTCACAAGGATTATCTTTAATAATTTTATTAATAACTAAATATTTATAAAACATCTTAATAGAAGTATTCTTTCTAGCAAGTGATGAAGTAACAACTTTATCATATTCTTCTTTTAAATAATTTGAAATATCATTAAAATCACAATTAATAAAACTTCTATTTCTTTTATGTAAAAAATCTCTAAATTGTAATAAATCATATTGATATCCTTCAATAGTTCTTTTACTTAACTTCTTTTCATACTTTAAATAAACAATATAATCATCTAATATTAATTGATCTTCATCTTTATTACTTTCCATAATATCCTCTATAAATATTATAAACTTATTTTCAACCAAATTGCAAATATTTAACTTAACAACAAACTATTACCATGTTAAAATATTAATAAAGGTGATTGTAATGGAAGAGCCACTAGCAAAACGTTTAATACCTAAATGTCTAAATGACGTAATTGGTCAAAAACATTTAATTGGTAAAGATAAAATTCTAACTAATTTAGTTAAAAATAAAAAAATATTTTCAATGATTTTATATGGTCCTCCGGGAATTGGTAAGACATCTATAGCCAATGCTATTGCTAATGAATTAAATATGAACTGTCGTTTTCTAAATGCTACTATCCATAACAAAAAAGATTTAGATGTTGTAGTAGAAGAAGCTAAATTATATGGTGGTATGATATTAGTAATGGACGAAATTCATCGTTTAAATAAAGATAAACAAGATTTATTATTACCTAATTTAGAAAGTGGACTAATAACTTTAATTGGTATGACTACTTCTAACCCTTATCACTCAATAAATCCTGCAATTAGAAGTAGATGTCACATCTTTGAACTAAAACCTTTAAAAGAAGATGAAATTATTGAGGGTTTAAATAAAGCAATCAAAACCCCTTATTTAAAAAATATAAAAATTAACAAAGAAACCATAAAATATATTGCTCAAAAATCAAAATTTGATTTAAGATATGCCTATAATATATTAGAATTAGCTTATTATTTTAAAGAAAACCATGAAGTAACCAAAAAAACAATAGATGAAATAAATCAAAATCCTATTTCTATCCATGATAAAAACGAAGATGGCTACTATGACGTTTTATCAGGATTACAAAAATCAATAAGAGGTAGTGATGTTGATGCCTCCCTTTATTATTTAGGTCGTCTTTTATTAGCAGGAGATCTAGATAGCATAAATAGAAGATTAACTGTTATCTGTTATGAAGATATCGGTTTAGCTAATCCCAACATTGGTCCCAAACTTAAAGCTGTAATAGATGGAGCCCAACTAGTAGGATTACCAGAAGCTAGAATACTTTACTCAGAAATTGTAATAGAAATGGCTTTATCTCCTAAGTCCAACAGTGCTGTATTAGCTATTGATAAAGCACTAGAAGAAATAGAAACTAAAGATGAAGGGACTATCCCTCCTTATTTAAAAAGTCCCTATAATGATTATCAATACCCTCATAATTATCCATATAATCTTACTAAACAGCCCTATCTTCCTACTAACTTTCAAAATTCTAAATATTATTTACCCAAAGAATCTTCAACCTATGAAAAATCTTTAAAAGAAAGAAAAGAAAAAATAGATAAGTATAGACAAAACTAACTATCTATTTTTTTTCATTTATTACATCATTTATAACTTTACTAGCTAATAATATTCCCGCACTTGCAGGAACAAAAACAGCTGAGCCAATAACTTTTTTAGAAGTCTTAATTGGTTTTTCTTTAGAATAACAACATAATATTTTTCCTTTAATATGATTATCACTTACCCATTTTCTAATCTTTTTAGCAAGTGGATCATAACTAGTTTTTCTAATATCACATATCTCTAACATACTAGGATCTAACCTATTACCCATACCCATACAAGTATAAAATTTAATCTTTTTCTCTAAACACTTTAAAATAACTTCTTCTTTACAAGAAACATCATCACAACAATCAATTACATAACTAACATCATCAAATAACATATAAACATTAGAACTATCTATTTTTAAATTAATAACTTCTACCTTACAATCTTTATTAATCTTTTTAATACGTTCTAAAAATAAATCAGTTTTATATTTTCCAATATTATCTAAATTACTAATAATTTGTCTATTTAAATTAGTAATATCAACTTTATCATAATCTACAATAACAATACTTCCAACACCACTTCTAACTAAAGATTCAACAACATATCCTCCAACACCACCAAGACCTAAAACTACAACTTTAATCTTCTTTAGCTTTAAAATATTTTTATCTCCAATAAGTATTCTTAATCTTTCAAACTGTTCCATAATGCCTCCAAATAAGTCGAATATAACAAAAATACCACCATTTGTCAAATAATTATAATTCTAGCTTAAAGAAAAAAAACATAATATTATCTAGGTGGCTTTATGAAAGAAAAATTCATCAAATCAACAATAATACTAATAATTGGTGGTTTAATAACTAAAATCTTAAGTATGATTATTAGAATAACTATGACAAGAATTGTAGGAACTGAAGGAATTGGTTTATATATGTTAGTAATGCCAACTTTTTCTTTAGCAATGACCATAGCAACTCTATCGCTTCCAGTAGCAATATCCAAAATTGTTGCAGAAAACACTAAAAATAATAAAAATGTTATTTTTTCTACCACCATAATAGCCTTAATCTTTAATATTATAATTATCTTAATAATGGTTTTATCATCTAAATTAATAGCTACAACTTTTTTAAAAAATGATAATCTATACTTTCCTATAATAGCTTGTGCCCTAACCCTACCCTTTATAACTATCTCCAGTATCATAAGAGGTTATTTTTATGGTAAACAAAAAATGTTACCCCATGTAATATCAAATATATTTGAACAGATAATAAGAATACTTTGTATCTATCTAATAATACCTCCACTTCTAAAAAATGGGATAATATATGCTGTTACAGGATTAATTTTAATAAATATCATCAGTGAAGTATCATCAATTTTAATATTAATATTTTATCTTCCTAAAAACTTTAAAATTGTAAAAAATGATTTTAAAATAGAACAAAATACCCTAAAAGAAATAAAAGATATTTCCCTACCCACTACAACAGGTCGTATCATATCTTCACTAGGCTCTTTTCTAGAGCCAATAATCTTAACTTTTGTCTTATTTAAAATTGGTTATAACAATGCTTACATAACTAATGAATATGGTATTATAACTGGTTATGTCCTACCTATGGTAACCATGCCCTCATTTTTAACTGGAGCAATATCAAGTGCTTTATTACCTGTAATATCTAATTTTTATGCCAAAGGTAAACTAAACTACGTCAAAAACAAAATAAAGCAAGCGACTTTACTATCACTTGCTATTGGTTTTCCCATAACTATTATCATGTTTTTATTCCCCGATGTTTGTCTTACCATTATCTTTGGAGCAAACGTAGGATCAAATTACTTAAAAGTTGCTTCCTTAATTTATTTTATCTCCTACATAAATAATCCGTTAACTAGTGCTTTACAAGCTATGAATAAATCTAAAATAGTCATGTTAACTAACTTTATAGCAATCATTATAAAAACAGTACTATTATATTTTCTAACTTACTTAGATATTGGTATGTATAGTTTTTTAATAGCTTCATTTATCTCTATTAGTTATCTTACAATTCATCAATTAATTGCCGTTAAAAAAATCAAAAACTAACTATAAATTATCAATAACTTCTTTTACAATCAAACTAGATAAATCACTAGCTTCCTTTTCAAAATCATCTATGCCATCACAGTTATCCGAAACTACTCTTATAATTAAGAAAGGAATATTAGATACTTTACAAACTTGAGCAATACTAGCACTTTCCATATCAACCGCTAAAGCATGTGTTCTTTTGTAAATATCTTCTTTTGTTTTTATATCTGTAACAAAATTATCACCACTGGCAATCTTTCCTATATGAAGATTAACATTTTTATTTTCAACAACTTTTCTAGCAATATTTAAAAGATCTTTATTTACCATAATTAAATTATTGCCAAAAGTCGCAACATCACATATTCTTTGAGGATAAAAATCATGATAACACAAACTATCTGCCAAGACAAAATCTAATAAATTAATTTCACCTTTTAAAGCTCCACAACACCCACTATTGATAATCAAATCTGGTTTAAAATTATCAATAATATACTGTGTCATATAACTAGAATTAACTTTGCCAATCCCACACTTTACAACATAAATAATATGTTCTAAATAATTAGCAGTATAAATATCTACTAAAGAAGATACCTTATTCATTGAAAAAATATTAAGATAATTATCCAGCTCTTTATCCATAGCTCCCACTATAACAATTTTCATACTTAATCCTTTTTAATAGCTATTCCCAACTCATCAAGTTGTCTATTAGAAACAACGTTTGGAGCATCACTCATCAAATCACTTGCAGATAATGTCTTAGGAAAAGCTACCACATCACGAATATTATCTGTACCTAATAAAAGCATAACTAATCTTTCAAGACCAATACCTACCCCACAGTGATTAGGAGCACCATACTTAAATGCTTCCAAAAAGAATCCAAACTTTTCTTTAGCTTCTTCCAAAGATAGTCCAATTGCTTCAAATACTTTACTTTGTAACTCTTCATTATGAATTCTAACTGAGCCACTAAGAAGTTCATATCCATTTAAAACTAAATCATATGCTCTTGAATAACAATTAGCCTTATCATTAATTAATTTATCGATATCATCTTCATTTGGAGCAGTAAAAGGATGATGTGCAGCCACATATCTATTTTCAGCTTCACTAAATTCAAACATTGGAAAATCAGTAACCCATAAAAAATTAAACTTGTTCTTATCGATAAGTCCTAACTCATGACCTAACTTAACTCTTAATGCTCCAAGTGAAGTCTTAACAATATCTTTTTTATCGGCAATCATTAAAACTAAATCTCCATTATTAAGATTTAACTTCTTAATTAACAAAGCACTTTCACTATCAGTAATACTTTTAGCTAATGAGCCACTAAAACTATTATTTTCATATTTTAAATAAGCTAGTCCTTTAGCATTAAATACCTTTACATAATTAGTTAACTTATCAATATCCTTTCTTGATAAAGAAGCATTTTCCACAACAAGAGCATTAACTATTCCCTTATTATCTAAAACACTTTTAAACATACTAATTTCTGTATCTTTAAAGACATCACTAATATCTTTAAGTTCCATATCAAAACGTGTATCAGGTTTATCAGATCCATATCTATCCATGCACTCTTTATAACAAATACGTTCAAAACTAGATAAATCAATACCTCTAATATCTTTAAATACTTCTCTCATCAAACCTTCAACAACACTAAATATATCTTCTTCATTAGCAAAACTCATCTCAATATCAATCTGTGTAAATTCAGGTTGTCTATCAGCACGCAAATCCTCATCTCTAAAACAACGAGCTATTTGAAAATATCTTTCAATACCTCCAATCATTAAAAGTTGCTTATATATCTGAGGTGATTGAGGTAAAGCATAAAACTTACCATTAAAAACACGAGATGGCACTAAATAATCACGAGCACCCTCTGGTGTACTCTTACATAAAATAGGTGTTTCAACTTCTATAAAACCTAACTTAGATAAATAATTTCTAGCAAGTAAACAAACTTTATGTCTTACCAATAAATTATTTTGTAAAGTACTTCTTCTTAAATCTAAATAACGATACTTTAATCTAGTATCCTCTCCTGCAGTAGTATCTCCAAAAATATTAAAAGGTAATTCTTCACTCTTATTAATAACTTCTAAATCTAAAACTAATACTTCTATTTCTCCTGTAGGAATATTTAAATTCTTACTTTCTCTTATAGAAATCTTACCCTTAATGCGTATAACATACTCATTTTTTAAAGAATTAGCTAAATCATAGAACTTATCTTCTGGTCTAATAACTAACTGTATTATGCCACTTCTATCTCTTAAATCAATAAAAATAAGTCCCCCTAAATCACGTTTTTTATTAACCCAACCATATAATTCTACAACTTCACCAACATTTTTTAAACTTAAATCAGTATTAAAATATTTTTTCATAAACACTCCTTTAAATAAAAAAATTCCATGTATAAGGACGAATTACTTCGTGGTACCACCTTATTTCATAGAATTACTATCTCTTTCTTTTAACGCAAGAAAACGGTTTAATTTATAGTTTGTTGTCTATTTCAATCTTCATATTTAAGGCTCTCAGCAACTACCTATTCTCTTTAAAATAATCCCATCTACTTCTTCAAACAATTAAACAATTTATAAATATATCATACTTTAAATATTACCATTTGTCAAATAAGTACTATCTTTTTCTAACAAAACTTTTCTTTTCCATATCACAAGATACATAACTAGGAATAATATCCTTAGAAAAATATGAATTTAAATACATAGCAACATTATTTTTATTAAAATCATCATCACATATACCATTATTATATTGAATACCTGCAAGCAAAACATCTTTACAAACTGCCCAGTCAGTATCAATATCCACTAACCAAAGAATATCACTAACACTAAATAAATAATCTTTATCTTTAAAGATAACTAATCCACTAGGAAGTCTATAATATGTATTTTTATCTGTATTAAAAACAATATATTTCTTTCCATTAAATAAATATTCATCAAATTCTTTAGGTTGAAATGAAGTATTCTCTTTCCAATAAGGAACACTATCAACTGTATAAGTTTTATCTGTCTTTAATAAATTATTAACATAATACTCTTTCATAAAACTATTATATGTTTCTAAATCACTTACAAGCTTATCAACAAATTGTCCGTAAACTGTTTCTAAAACCCCATTTTCATTAAGATAAGGCTCTTTACAAGCATCTTTAATCATTGAATATCTAACAACTGGTCTAATACCATATCTTCTATAAGTCGCATCTTTTAAACTAAGTGCTAAATCAGCTCCATTACAATAAACATAATCTTTTAGATTAGCCCCTAACCAATAAGAAGCTGATACCATATCTAATTTTTGATTATAAAGAGTAAATGCTCCAGTTGCACAAGCAAAATCACTAGGTTTTGCTGCATAAGATATCTTATTAAAAAAACTTAATTTTTCATCGCCACGAACTTGTTCTGGCTTTAATAATGTAAAATTTTCCACGTATTTCTCCTTTAAAACTGCACTACCCATTTTACCAAACTTTTCTCTAATAATCAAGAAATATTTAAAATTTTATAAAATCTTTCTTCTTTTTCTTTAGAACAAGCAGAATCAATAAAAGTAATTTCAAGATTTCCTTTCATCTTTTTAGTTACTTTTCTTTCTAATTGTTTAGCCACTCCATATCCACTATCAAAAAAGTTAACATCACCAAAAATCTCTTTTAAAATATCTTTAATAAGTGGATAATGTGTACAACCCAAAACAATATTATCAATCTTATCATAATCTTTAAACATAAGAGATAAATATTGTTTAATTTTCACTTTATTACCCTCTTCAATCAACTCGGCAAGACCAACACAAGGACAAATTATAGTCTTACCATTATTATACTTATCGTATAATAGATGAAACTTTTCACTTTCAATAGTCCCTTTTGTAGCCATAACTAATGTCTTTCCATTAAAATTATGATCATAGACCATTTTATATGCTGGAACTGTTGCAATAAAAGTAATATCTTTAAAATCTTTTCTTAATCTATCAACACATAATACACTTGCTGTATTACAAGCAATAACAATAGTCTTACAACCATTATTAATAAGAAAATTAACTATCCTAGATACAATTTGATATAAAGAAACAACATCTTTATCGCCATAAGGATTATTAAAAGAATCACTGTAATATAGAAATTTCTCATGAGGTAACAACTTAATAATTTCCTTTAAAATTGTTACTCCACCAATACCAGAATCAAAAACACCTATCATAAAATACTCCAATAAAATAAATTAAAAAAAAGAAGAAATTATTCCAAAATTGCTTTTATTCTTCTTACGCCACTAGAACAAGCTTCTTCTTTTATTATTTTAAAGTGTCCAAGACAACTAGTATTTTGAACGTGTGGGCCACCACATAATTCTTTGGAAACATCTCCAATAAAATAAACCGTAACAACATCGCCATACTTATCTAAAAACATTGCTTCTGCTCCAATATTAAGTGCTTCTTCTTTTTTCATCGTCTTAACTACAACTGGTAAAGCCTCTTTAATATATTGGTTTACTAGCTCTTCAGTCTTTTTAATTTCTAAATCAGTCATCTTTCTATCCCAAGAAAAATCAAATCTCATCCTCTCAGTAGTAATATTACTACCTTTTTGATGAACACTATCTCCTAATACTTTCTTTAAAGCTGCATTAAGTAAATGTGTTGCTGTATGATATTTAATACTAATTTCACTGTGATCTCCAAGACCTCCAGCAAACTTCTTAGATGATCCAACTCTAGATTTTTCTTGATGTTCACGAAACTTTTCATGGAATCCTTCTACATCAACATCTAAAGATCTTTCACTAGCCATTTCACAAGTAAGTTCAATTGGAAAACCAAAAGTATCATATAAATGAAAAGCTAAATCTTTAGGAATTACTTTAATAGAACTAGAAACTGCTTTTTCAAACTCTTTTATACCTTTTTCTAAAGTACGAGCAAACTTAATCTTCTCTTGTCTTAAAACCTCTTTAATTACTTCTTTATTTCTAGCTAACTCTTCATAATAATCTTTATAATTATCTATTACAATCTGTGCAATATCTTCTAAAAAATCACTATTTAAATCAATATTTAAATTCTTAGCATGACGTATTGCTCTTCTAATTAATCTTCTTAAAATATAACCTTGATCAGTATTAGATGGTTTAATTCCAACATCATCACCTGCAATAAAAACAGCACTTCTAACATGATCTGCAATTATACGCATACTTCTTTCATTACCCTCATAACTAAGATGAGAAATCTCTTCTATCTTTTTAATAATGTCTATCCAAACAGAAGACTTATAACTATCATAACAACCCTCTAAAACTGCTACTACTCTTTCATAGCCCATACCAGTATCAACATTTTTTTGTTTTAAAGGAACAAAACTGCCATTAGACGTCTTCTCATACTGCATAAAAACATTATTCCAAATCTCAACCCAATTCTTATCATTAACATCAAAACTACTAGGAACATCCTCACCCCGATAATAAAATATCTCCGTATCAGGTCCACAAGGTCCCACCACATTAGCAGGTCCCCACCAATTATCATCTTCTCCTAAAGCAACAATTTTTTTACTATCTATTCCAAGATTTAACCAACATTCTTTCGTTTCATCATCGAAAGGAACAAACTCATTTCCGCGAAAGACACTTACCCCCAATCTTTCAACAGGAATATTCAAAACTTTAGTTAAAAATTCGAACGAATAACTAACAGCTTCCTTTTTAAAATAATCTCCTAAGCTCCAATTACCAAGCATTTCAAAAAAAGTATGATGAGTTGTATCGCCAACAGAATCCAAATCTGTCAATCTAATACATTTCTGATAATCAGTTAATCTTTTTCCTAAAGGGTGTTCTTTTCCCATTAAATAAGGCACCAAAGGTTGCATACCAGCAGTATTAAATAAAACACTAGGATCATTTTCCGGTATTAATGAAGCACTAGGTATAAACGCATGACCTTTACTAACAAAAAAATCAATATATAATTTTTTTAAATTTTCTTTCACTTTATCACCTCGCTAGCAAACTCTGTTGCTTTAGTTTTTAGATTATCTAAATCTTTATCATTATGAATAACATAATCAAAATCAGTATAATTATCTAAAGCCACCTCAGTATAAGCTTTTTGTTGTTCTAAACTAAGTGAAGTAACAAAATTATCTCTAACAATCTTAATAGTAAGAGCCTCATAGTTTTTCTTAATTTCTTCAATTTCAATTTCTTCTCTTACATCACTTATAATAGCAACATCAAAAAAATAACTTAAAACCTTTATATCATCAACTATTCTTTTGACATTAAAATATTTATCAACCTTACCTCTTATAATATCAGTACCTAAATAATTTAAAAAATCTCTTGGTTTATCTTCATCATTTCCACTCCAACCAAAATACTTTTTAGTATAGTACTTAATATAATCTCCAAAACCTAATCTACAAACACGAATATTTTTATTTTTTAATTCTTCTTCTAAAAATGTAGCAAAACTATCTTTGCCACTTCTTGCTTTACCTGCAATTAAAACTACTTTCATCTTAACTTCTACTCTCTATCTTCTTTTTACTATTTTTTCTTACTTCCCCTTGTTTTATCTTAGCAATAAATTCATATTTCTCATCAAAATAATAAATAACCATCTTTAAAAATGCTAAAACTGGTGTTGCAATAACCATACCTAAAATTCCAAAGAAATAACCAAAAATTAATAATCCAACCATAATAGTAACAGGATGTAACTTCATTGTTTTTCCATATATTAAAGGCTCAAGAACAATATTATCAATCTGTTGAACTACTAAAGCAACAACTGCTGCTAAAATACCAGTAAGAGGACTTATTGTAAATCCCACCATTACACAAATTGCTCCACCAATCCATGGTCCAATATAAGGAATTACATTAGTAATACCACAGATAATACCAAATAGTAATGGTGAAGGTAAACTAATCAAAGAATATCCAATAGATGAAATAATTGAAACTGCAAACGCTATCAATAACATACCTTGAATAAAGTTTCTAAATGCTCCACTAAAACGCGAAACCATTGCCCTAATACTTTCATGAAATTTTTTAGGAATAAATTCCATAATTCCATCAATATTATCAAAATCTAATAATAAGTAGAAACCAACAACTAATCCCAATAAAAATGTGCCAACACTAGAAATAGTTGAACTTAAAAAGTTAACAATTGCTGTAGGTAATGAATTAGTAAGACTAATACCTATATTCTCGATAGTATCGTATATTCCACTTTCAACCCCACTCATATCAAGACCTAAAGAACTAAATTTACTAAACATATTATGAATAAAGTCAGAAACCTCTAAAAATAATGACGGAATCATCTTTGCAAATTCATTAATTTGGTTGATCAACATTGGTCCAATTAAAGAACATATCAATATTAAAAATACTAAAAATGCAAAAAAGACAAACACTGTAGCTAAAGTTCTTTTAATCTTATGTTTTTCCATCCATGATACTATAGGATCTAAAAGCCAAGCAAATATTAATCCTATAAAAAATGGTGCACAGACAGCTAAAACATTACCAATCATTTTAAATATACCAGATACTTTACCTAAAACAAAGGCAATTAAAATAACTCCAATAATTACAATAACATAAAATATTTTTAAAATCTTATTTGATAATGTAATAGTCTCATTAAGTTTTTCATAATCAATTTTCTTTTTATCCATTATAGCCACCAGTAGAAACTCTACTTTTCCTCTCTTTAATTAGTATAACATTTTTTATATCCACTAACAATAATTTTTTATTATAAAACCCTCAATTCTCCAAAGAATTAAGGGTTAAAACTACTTACTATCTTTACTGTCCATACTACTTGTTCTTCCAAGTTTACTTCCAATCATACTTTTAATACTTTCTTTTGCTTGTTTTGGCATAGCCATATATGCTCCAACACCTGCCATAACAGTTGCACCAACAACATAAGTAAGTGCTTTTTTCATTTTATTCATCTGTTCACCTCAATAAATATTATGAATCGCTAACTACGAATTAATACATGAATTAAGTAATTTCTTTAAATTAGTCTTTCTTTCATCTTCACGATGATTATTAATTCCTTTAGCAAAACTATAAATATCGCCAATTAAAATTAATTTCTTTTTCGCTCTTGTAATTGCAGTATATAAAAGTTTTCGATACAACATTATTCCATATTGAGGTAAAATTGGTAAAATAACCACATCAAACTCACTGCCTTGAGATTTATGAACACTTATAACATAACCTAATTTCAAATTAGAAAAATTACTTAAAGTAAGTCTAACTATATTACCGTCAAAATCCACCAACATATACTTTTCTTTAGAATTACCAATTTCTAAAATCGTTCCCACATCGCCATTATAAACATTTTCATCAGGCATATTAACTACATTTAAAACTCTATCATTTTCTCTATATGTAACTGCATTATGAATTATTTCTTTTTTATTTCTTGCTTTAGGATTAACAATCGATTGAACAAAATAATTAAGTTCATCAATTCCATTATCTCCTCGATAAATTGGAGCCATAATTTGTAAACTATCATAATTTAAATTATAATCATCTAAAACTTCTTTTAATTTATCTTTTAAATTATCAAAATTTGCCGGAATAAATAACAAATCATCTTTTTCATTAAATATATTGCTATCATACAAATCATGATTAATCTGATATGCTAACATATTAATATTAGATTCTTCTTTTTGTCGATATAACTTTTCTAATTTAATAGTTAAAACAAGATCACTATCAATTAAATCTTTTAATATTTGACCACACCCTACACTAGGTAATTGATTATAATCTCCAATCAAAATAATCTTTGTCATAGGCCTAAGACCTAAAAGTAAATTATGAAATAAATATATATCTAACATACTAACTTCATCGATAATAACTAACTTAACATCACTTTTATTACTTTCATTGACTAAAAAAGTATCTTCATCTTTATTCCATTTTAAAAATCTATGGATTGTACTAGCAGGAAAATTAGTTTGTTCCTGTATTCTTTTACAAGCTCTTCCCGTTGGTGCAAGAAGAGCAACTTCGTTAACAAAAGTCCTAAAATCAATTTTATAAATATTTTGATACAAAGAACAAATTCCCTTAATAACAGTAGTCTTACCAACACCCGGTCCTCCAGTAATAATCATAATATTATTTTCAATTGCTCCACATATAGCATTAAATTGTTCTTTATTATAATTAATATTATATAATCTTTCCAAATCTTTAATATCACTAGAAGAAACCTTTACATTACTCTTACTCTTTGTTAAATCTACAACTCTTTTAGCAATATTTTCTAAAGCCACATACATCTCTTTTAATAAAATATTATTATCATCTAAAACAAGTATATCAAGATCTAACAACCTATTAATACCTTCCATAATTAAATCACTATTATTAATATTTAAAGCTCTATTAGTATAATAAATAACCTCATCATACGATAAATAACTATTACCAATATTTTGATTAACTTCATTAATAGCATAAACTATTCCTGCGTCAATTCTTCTACTATCATCATCTTTAATATCAAATTTACTACGTAATTTATCAACTCTTGTAAAAGTAATCTCCTTTATATCTCTAACTAAAGTATAAGGATCAGTATTAATAATATCCATAGTGTTAGCTTTATACTCTTTATAAACTCTTAAAGCCTCTTTCATACTAAAACCAATCTTTGTTAAATTTACAATAACTTCATAACTATTTCGATATTTAGATAATGCTTCATAGATAGTATCAATATTTTCTTTTGTAAGAGTAGGCACTAACCAAAGACTATCTTTATTTTCTAATATTACTTTTAAAGCATCTTCTCCTAAAACTTCCACTATCTTAGAAGCTTTTCTCTTACCAATCTTATGAAATAAATTACTAGATAAAAAATCAATTATCTTATCTTTTTCTTTAGGTAAAACTATTTCATAAGAGTCTACTTGAAACTGTTCGCCATACCTATCGTGTATAACAATATTACCATAGAAAGTATACAAATCATGCTCGTTTAAAGAATCAAAATAACCCGTAAAAGTAATTGTTTTATTCTTTAATCTTACAATATCACTACTTGTATCTTTAACTTTAAATAGCCCTACTACATAAGAAGAAGACTTAAAAATACATTGTTTAAAATTTCCCGTAATTTGTTGCATATAAACCCTTTTTAATGCTTGCTATTAATAAAAGCTTCTGCTCCTACAATATTATCTTTAATAAAATCAAATTCACTATATGTATTTTTACTACCAACTTTATTAATAACAAAACAGCCATCAAAATTACAATTATCTAAAATGCTACCCTCTTTTAATTTAGTAACATCTACTACTACCCCACAATCATTAAAATTAGTCTTATTTAAACAAAGTCCCTCAGTACTTTGTCCATATAAATCTATAAAAGACAAATTAGCATTTTCTAAATTTGGATTAATAGTTTTTAAATCTATCTTAAAATTAGTTCTAGAAATATCTCTATTAGCAAAACAAATATTAGTTGTATCAACCATACTTAAATCTATTTTTCTAAGTTCAGCAATAGAAAAATAATCTGTCAAACTATCTTCATCAAATAATAAAGTTTCCAAAATCTTTTTATCAAGATATAACTTATATCTATCTTTAACTAAAGAAAGTCTTTTTCTTAAAACTTGTTTAAGTTCTGTTCTTTTTTCTTCACTAATACTATATCTATCATTATTTTTTTCCATACTATACTCCTACTAAATTATTTTTCTTTAAAGTTAAACTAACTCTATTTTTATCTTTATCTATATCTAAAATATAAAAATCAAGAACATCTCCAACTTTTAAAACATCACTAGGATGTTTAATAAAATCATCACTAATTTGCGATATATGTATAAGTCCATCATTTTTAAGTCCAATATCCACAAATGCACCAAAATCCACTACATTTCTAACAATGCCATTAACTACCATACCAATAGCTAAATCATCAATAGATAAAACATCACTTCTTAATATTGGAGCATTTAAACTATCTCTTGGATCCACTATAGGCTTTTTTAAACTTTCTAAAATATCTAACAAAGTATATTTATCAATATCAATTTTTTCAAGAAAATAAGAGCTATCTACCTCTAAAATCTTCTTAATTATTTTATCAGTACCAATATCATTTAAACTACAACCTAAAATATCTAATATTGAATAGACATACTTATAACTTTCTGGGTGAATATTAGTTTTATCTAGAATATTATCTCCTTCTAAAATCCTCATAAATCCTATTGCTTGTTCATACGTTTTTGAAGAAATACCCTTAATATTTTTAATTTCACTTCTATTTTTAAATCCTTTTCTTTTACTTCTTTCATTAAGAATCAAATCAATACTTTTTTTAGTAAGACCAGAAATATATTTTAAAATTGAAAAAGACGCTGTGTTAATATTTACACCTACTAAATTAACTATCTTTTCTACAGTAAATTTTAAAGAATTATCTAAATCTTTAGAATTAACATCATATTGATATAACCCTACTCCAATACCTTTAGGATCAATTTTAACTAATTCTGATAAAGCATCTTGTATTCTTCTTCCAATAGATATTGCAGACCTTTGTGACACATCTAGATTAGGAAACTCACTAATAGCTAAACTAGAAGCAGAATAAATTGAAGCCCCAGCTTCATTTACAATTGTATATTTACAAGCTAAATTATATTTTTTTATCGTCTGGCTGACAAATTTTTCACTTTCTCTAGAAGCAGTACCATTTCCAATAGCAATTATATCAATATTATATTTCAAAACTAAATCTTTAAGAGTAACCTCGGATTTTAAAACTTCATTTTTAGGCTCATGAGGATAAATTACCCCAATATCTAAAACATCTCCATTGCAAGATAACACTGCTAACTTACAACCTGTTCTAAAAGCAGGATCAAATCCTAAAACCCTAACCCCTTTTAATGGAGGAGTTAAAAGTAATTGTTCAACATTACTACTAAAGTTACTAATTGCAGCTTCTTCCCCAATTTTTGTTAAATCACTTCTAAGTTCTCTTTCAATACTAGGAAAAATATTTTTCTTATACGCTTCTGTTATGGCATCATTTACAAAATCACTAACTAAAGAATTTTCATTTTTTATAACTTTTTTTCTTAAATAATCTAAAATATAACTATCATTACAAACTATTCCAACAGCTAAAACCTTTACATTTTCTCCCCGATTTATAGCCAAAATTCTATGTGGTTTAATACTACTAATCTTTTCACTATAATCATAATAATTAGAATAAACCAACTCTTTATCCAAAGCATCTTTTTTCTTCTTAGAACAAATACTTCCTGTTTTATAAATATAATCTCTTATCCATTTTCGATAAAAAGCATTACTAGCAATAAAATCTTTAATAATGTAGTAAGCACCCTCAACCTTTAAATTGACATCACTTACCTTTTCACAATTAAAATTACTTGCAAGTTCCATAACTGTCTTATTAGGAAAAGACATAATAATTTTTGCTAAAGGAAGTAATCCGTCATCTAAAGCTTTCTTTAACTTTGTTTCTCTCTTATCTTTAAATGGTCTATAAATATCTTCTAATTCAACAAGTTTAGTAGCTTTAATAATACTATCACGGATACTAGAAGTAAGTAATCCTTTCTCATCTATTAATCTAATAATATCTTCTTTTCTTTTTAATAAATTTTTTTGATATTCATAAGTTAATGAAATATCCCTTATTTGTACTTCATCTAAATTACCAGTTTGTTCTTTTCTATATCTTGCAATAAAGGGAATAGTATTATCATCTTCTAATAACTTTAAAGTATTGACAACTTGCCATTTTTTAACATTTAATTTATCAACAATCCCCAAAATAATCTCATTATTCATAAAATCCTCGAAAAGAAAAATGTATCATAATTGATGCATTTTACTTATTTACACTCATAACTGCTTTTTTAATTATTTCTAATCCTTGTTTTAATTCCTCTTCACTAATAACTAATGACGGCATTATTTTTAAAACGCTATCACCTCGTCCTGCAAGTTCAATAATTAAATTATTAGCAAAACAATAATCTAAAGCCTTTCTAGCTAATTTTCCATCTTTAAAATCAATTCCCCAGATAAGACCAATACCACGATACTCTTGATTATTTTTAAGAAGTGGTTTAATTTCTTTTTTAAGAAAACTTTCTACAATTTTCTCTTTTTTCTTAACTTGTGAAGCAACATCCTCATTTATAAACATTTCAATTCCTGCTTTACCAGATACCATTGAAAGTTGAAAACCTCTAAATGTTCCATTATGTTCTCCGGGATTAAATACATCTAATCTATCTTTTAGTAAAACAACAGATAAAGGCATACCACATCCTCCAATTGATTTAGATAAAACTACTATATCAGGAACAATACCTGCTCTTTCAAATGAGAAGAAATAACCAGTTCTACCACAACCAACTTGAATATCATCAACAATTAATAAAATATCATGTTTAGTACAAAATTCTCTTAAATCACGCAAGAACTTATCATCTAAAACATATACTCCACCTTCAGCTTGAACAGTTTCAATAATAATTGCTGCTGGTGTATCAATACCACTGTGATCATCAGTTAAAATCTCTTCTAAATAACCAATAGTATCAAAGGTATTATTTAAATAATATGGTGCAGGAATATGTTCAACATTAGATAAATTAACACCTGATCCTTTTCTTGAAGCTTTATCAGTAGTTAAAGCTAAAGCTCCTAAAGTCATACCATGGAAAGCTCCCATAAGAGAGAAAACTGAACTTCTACCAGTAACTTTTCTTGCTAATTTAATAGCAGCTTCAACAGCATTAGTTCCAGTAGGACCAGGAAACATTACTTTATATTTTAATCCACGTGGTTTTAAAATTTTCTCTTGTAAAGTAGTAATAAACTCACTTTTTGCCCCAGCATACATATCCAAAGAGTGGATAATTCCGTCAGAAGCAATATATTCAATAACTTTCTCAGTTATATAACTAGGATTATGTCCATAATTAAGTGCACCAGCACCATTAAAGAAATCCAAATACTCTTTATTATTACTATCCCATATTTTTGAGCCTTTTGCTTTTGTAAATACAACAGGCCATTTTCTGCAATAACTTCTTACATTAGATTCATACTTTAAAAATACTTCATCACTCATACTATTCACCTCTACTGCTATAATGTTCTATAACTTTTTTTCTTATCTCATCTGCCAAAGCTGTATTTTCTTTAAATAAAGCTTTAACGTTTTCTCTACCTTGACCAATTTTTTCTCCATTATAAGAATACCAAGCTCCACTTTTTTCTAAAATATTAGCTTCTGCTGCTAAATCAACTAATTCTCCTTCTTTAGAAATACCCTCTCCATACATTATTTCGACAGTAGCAGTCTTAAATGGAGGAGCAATTTTATTTTTAACAACCTTAATATTAGTTTTACTACCAATATATTTTTCTCCAACTTTAATTGATTCGCCTTTTCTTACATCCAAACGTATTGAAGCATAAAACTTCAAAGCTCTACCACCCGGTGTTGTTTCAGGATTACCAAACATAACCCCAACTTTCTCACGCAACTGATTAATAAATATTGCTGTAGTTTTAGTTTTGCTAATAGTACCAGATAACTTTCTTAAAGCCTGTGACATCAAACGTGCTTGAAGTCCTACATGAGCTTCTCCCATATCGCCATCAATTTCAGCTTGAGGAACTAAAGCTGCAACAGAATCAACTACAATAATACTGATAGCTTCACTTCTTACTAAAGCATCAACAATTTCTAATGCTTGTTCTCCCGTATCAGGTTGTGATAACAACAACTCATTAACATCAACTCCAAGCTTTTTAGCATAAACAGGATCAAGTGCATGCTCTGCATCAATAAATGCTGCTCTTCCTCCTTGTTTTTGTACTTCTGCAATTGCATGTAACGCTACCGTAGTTTTACCACTTGACTCAGGTCCAAATATTTCAATAATTCTTCCCTTTGGATAACCTCCACCCAAAGCCAAATCAAGAGCAACTGAGCCACTTGAAGTAGTTTCAACTTCCATATGTGCACTATCACCAAGTTTCATAATTGCACCTTTTCCAAATTGTTTTTCAATATCTTGTAATACTTGTTCTAACGTTTTATCATTAGATTTTGTCATTTTTTGCATAAGCCCTCCACATAATTTATATATAATAATATATCATAAAAACATCTATTTATCAATTTTAGTTGACACTATTTTACACAAACAAAAAACCCTCTTTATTGGGGTTTTTCAGTAAATAAAATTTTCCTATTGCTAATCCAATAATCAGCTAAAGAAACAATTGCCATTATAACACCAAAATAAATTGCAGCATCTGCAACATCAAAACCCCAAATTTCAAATGGCAAATTGTAAAAGAACATAAGTGTAATTCCCACCATTAACATCGCTGTCTTTATCTTACCGGGCATCTTCGCTGCCTGAACAACACCTTTATCTGCTAAATTCTGTCTTATTCCGTCAACAATTATATCCCTTACAATAATAACAACAGGAACAATCGCAGAAATAAAACCATAAGAAGCAAATATAATCAAAACAGAATCAACTAAAACTTTATCAGCAATCGCATCTAAAAACTTTCCTAAATCTGTAACTTGATTACGTTTCCTAGCCAGCATCCCATCTAAATAATCTGTAAAACTAGCAAAAACAAAAATAACTCCCGCTAACAAATATCTTAAATCAAGTAAAATATTCTTAAAAAGAAAAGTTGGAATATTTATACCCAATCTATAAAATGGAAAAGTAAGTATAAATATTAAAACAAAAGCTAAAACTATCCTTAAAATAGTAAGTTTAGTTGGTAAATTTAATTTTTTCATATCTAACACCTATAAATATATTTTCTTTAATACAAAATAAAATAAGAACATAACCAATAATACAAACAAAACTATCATAAAAACAACAACTTTTTTATTTTTATTTTTAATTTCTAATGTATATGGTGACTTTATTTTCTTTTCTTCTATTTTTGTATTTTTTTCTCCTTCTTTAATATCTTCAACTGAAATTTTAGATGTTTTAGAAAACAAATAATCATTTACTTCATCTAAAACTTCATCACTATCAAAACCTAAATATTTAGCATAAACGCTAACAATTTCTTTAAGTTCTAACACATCTTTAAAAACCTTTTCATTACCCTCTTCTAAATTTTCAATAATCACTTTATCTATCTTAAGATCAAGTGATACCTCATCAATTGTAATGCCTATTTCTTCCCTTTTATTTTTAAACATTTCACCTAAAAATTTCAAGAAAAAACACCTCCAAAAAATAAATAACACTTAATAAGCCATGTTCTGTACCTAAAAAGGTGGCAAACATTTATCTATCAACTTGATTTTTAAAAAAATTCATTTCTTTTTTTAAAACTCCCCTACCAAATTTGGGTTTCTTGCTTGTGGGGTTTACCACGTTCCACTTTATCCATTTCTAGATAACTCGTCTCTATGGCACTTTTATATTTACTAAGACCATATTAAAAAACTATAGGTCCTTTCAAAGCCGTTAGATTACTCTACTTTAGGTTATTTTTTCCCTAAACACAATCACTAAAAACATCTCAGTTTTTGCAAGCATGGACTTTCCTCTATATTAAAAAGATAATACAGCGTTTGCCTAAAGTGCTACATTATATTCTATTCATTATTATTATTTCCAAAAATAACTTTCTCCAAATTAGATAATCGTTTTAAAATATCAACATTACTAGTACCAACATTTTGCATCGAACTAGCTTTAGCTATTTCCACATCAACCGAAGCATCTCTTACTTGTTGTTTCAATCTTAAAATTTCATCAGATAACTCATCTTTTTCAGTTTCCTGTTTCTTAATAATATTGATTAGTGTCTGATAATCTTGAATAACTAAATCTAAAAACTGGTCAACTTCTTTTAATCTGTACCCTCTAGTATCAATCTTAAACTCTTTCTCTAATATATCATCAGGAGTTAAATTAAGTTTGTTTTGATACATCATCTTCACCAACCTTTTACAATATAATTTTAAGAAAAAAATAGAACTTTGTCAATCTAAACAATTATAAATAAAAAAATAAGCTCATCACTTATTTTTGATATACTCCAAATAATATCTACATTTAATAGTATTCGTATTTTTAATCATCATCTTTAAAGCTAAAGCAGCATCATCACTATTCATAAGTCACCACCTTTACCACTAACTTTACATCAAAATAAAGATTTTTTCATCATCATCGACAAAACTTTTCATAATTCTACTTAAAAATAATGAAAAAATAATAAATATGTAGTATAATCTTATTATGGTGATTAACATGATAAACTATCCAAGCAAAATAAACAAACCAACGAAAACTAAAATTAAAAATTTTGGTAATCGCGGTATGAGTTTAGAATATGATTTAAATATAACAAACGATTACTACTTAGATAAAGATATTGCCGTAATTTATAAAAAACCAACTCCAATCCAAGTAGTAAAACAAAAACAAAACAAAATAGTAGATGCTTACTTTAAATCACCGTCAACCACTGATTACAATGGTGTATACAAAGGAAAATATATTGATTTTGAAGCCAAAGAAACAACAAATAAAACAGCATTTCCTTTAAATAATATTCATCCTCATCAAATAAAACACATCATAAAAGTATTAGATCATAAAGGTATTTGCTTTTTAATAGTTAGATTTACTTCTTTAGATAAAACCTATTACTTACCAGCAGATAAACTAATAGATTTTATTAAAAATAATCAAAGAAAATCAATACCACTATCCTATTTTATACAAAATGCCTACGAAATAAAACGTAAACTAAATCCAACAATTGATTATCTAAAAATAATAGATGAAAACGAAAGGATAAACGAAATATGAAAAAAACTAAAACTAAAACTACAAAATCTAAACCAAAGGAAAGAACTACTAAAAAAAAGATTAGTAACTTCTACAAATTATTCTTACTCATCTTTGCCATAATAGTCTTTGCTATCACAACAGCCTTATTTGGTGTTACCATTGCTTGTTGTGCTACTATCTTATATGCAATGGTTATCTTTGTTTCTTTAATCTTAGATGTAAATCCTAAGCATAGTAAGGTAAGAAAAGTCTTTAAAGTATTTGTTATTATTGGTTTAACTGGTGGAATATTTGCCGTTGTTTGCTTTATTGCCTTCTTTACCTACATTGCTGTTACTGCTCCAGCTTTTGATACTTCAAAATTAGAAAAACAGGAAACTTCAATTCTTTATGATAACCAAGGTAGTGTATTGCAAACCTTAGGAACTGAAAAACGTGAAAACATAACATATGATGAATTGCCAGAAGTTTTAATAAATGCAATCGTAGCAACCGAAGATTCTAAATTCTTCCAACATAATGGTTTTGATGCCGCAAGATTTGTCAAAGCCACAATAGGACAAGCTCTTGGACGTTCTGAATCTGGTGGTGCTTCCACTATAACGATGCAAATATCAAAAAAAGCCTTAACAAGCGAAGATGTTTCCATAAAACGTAAATTTACTGATATTTATCTTGCAATTTTTAAATTTGAAAAAGCCTTTACTAAACAAGAAATATTTGAATACTACGTAAATATTCCTTTCTTAGGAAGTAACTCATCAGGTGTTGAACAAGCATCACGTACATACTTTGGTAAACATGCTTATGAATTAAGCTTACCAGAAGCTTCACTAATCGCTGGATTATTCCAAGCTCCAACAAGTTATAACCCATACGCTTATCCAGAAGCAGCAAAAGAACGTCAGGAAACAGTTTTAAATTTAATGGTAAGACATGGTTACATAACTAAAGAAGAGAAAAAAATAGTTCAAAAAATAGATATTGAAGATTTATTATTAAAAGATACCACTGAATCAGTAAGTGCATATCAAAGTTATATTGATATGGTAGTAAATGAATTAATTGATGAATTTGGTATTGACCCATATGAAATACCTGTATTAGTCTACACTAACCTAGATCGTGCTAAACAAGATAAACTCTATGATGTCTTTACAGGTAAAAGTTATAAATGGCCAAATAAAACTATTCAATCAGGAGTTGCTGCTATCGAATCTAACACTGGAAAAATAATTGCTGTTGGTGGTGGTAGATTTAGAACTGGTGCTTTGCAACAAAACTACGCAACCGATATTAAAAGACAAGTTGGATCAACTGCTAAACCTTTATTTGACTACGCTCCAGGAATTGAATACAACAATTGGTCTACTGGTCAAACCTTTATTGATGAGCCATATTCTTACTCTGGAAGCTCTAGTAAAATAGTTAATTATGACGGAGCATATAAAGGTGCAATAACCTTGCGTTATGCCCTAAGAGATTCAAGAAACGTTCCTGCTGTAAAAGCTTTCCAACAAGTAGATAACAAAAAAATAAAAGACTTCGTTACTTCAGTAGGTATTGAGCCAGAAATAGATGCTAATGGTTATCTTCATGAAGCTCATGCTCTTGGTGCTTTTAGTGGTGCAAGCCCTCTTCAAATGGCTGCTGCTTATGCTGCCTTTTCAAATGGAGGTTACTACTACAAACCTACCACAATAAATAAAATAGTCTTTAGAAATAGTTCAGATGAAATAGTTAATGAAAGAGAAAAAACTAAAGTTTTAAGTGATTCAACTGCTTACATGATAACTGATGTTCTAAAAGGAGTTGCTCAAGATATTGGTCTTAGCTCAATAGTAAAAGGACAAGCTGCTGCTAAAACCGGTACTACTAACTACGATGAAGCCACTTTAAAAGCTTATGGTTATCCCTCTGCTGCTGCTCCAGATGGTTGGGTTGTTGGTTATACACCTAATATAGTCATGGCCATGTGGACAGGATTTGATTCCAATAAAAAAGGTGTTTACTTAGTTCAAAGTCAAATGACAAGACATAGAAATAACCTATATAATGCCTGTGCTAAAGCTGTATTAAGCGACCAAACAGACAAATTCAAAAAACCATCCTCTGTCGTATCAGTGACAGTAGAAAAAGGAACAAACCCATTAATGTTACCAAGTGCTAACACCCCATCTAGTAAAAAAATAACTGAATTATTTAAAAGAGGAACTGAGCCAACCGAAGTATCAACAACATATCTATTACTAGATAATCCAACAAATTTAAATGTTACAAAACAACCAAATGGTGTAAGCTTATCTTGGGATCCCGTTCCAAGACCATCTAATTTAAAAGATACAAGCTATGGCGATTATGGATACAAAATATATGTCAATAATACCTTCATAGCCTTTACAACAAACACATCATATTTCTATGAAACATTGCTTCCATCAGGAACATATACAGTAAAAACAGGCTTTAGATCGACAGATAAACATCTATCAACTGGTGCAAGTGTAAGTCTTCAAGAATCAATAGAAATAACATTTAATGATGTAAATGAACAAACATTAAACATAAATGATCCATATATTGATCCATCAAAACCAATAACAGTATTACTAGATGGTGCCGATGTAACAGAAAGTGCCTCTATTACTAAAACAATTGTAAATAACACAACAGGACAAACTACTGAAGTAATAGATACATCAACTGCTAACACCTATACAATTACATACACTGTTAGCTATAAAAACCAAACTAAAACATTTACAAAAATTGTCAAAATTGTCTAACAAAAAGGAAATCAAAAAAAAGATTTCCTTTTTTTATATTGATAGCTTCTTTTATTTAGTATATACTATTATTGTACAATTAAAAAAAGGAGTACAATAATATGAAAAAAGAAAAATCTACAGAAAAAAAGAAAAAAAATATCTTATCAAACATATTAAGTTTTTTATTAATATTAAGTGCTGCTTTGCTAATCTATTCCCTACTTTTAATAACAGGAATTGAAACAGAAATAAGAATTTTAGCAATAATAGTGCTAGTTTTAATAAATATCTTACTACTAATAGTATTTAGAAAACTTGGTAAAAAGCATAAAACCTTAAGTAGAATTATCCTATTATTTATATTTATAATTGCTTTTGGTTTACAAGCTGTCCTAGGTTTATTTATCTTAAAAACATATTCATCAATCGATAACATGAATAAAGATAAAATAACTTATGAAACAGCACTAATAACTCTTAAAAATAGTAAATATACTAAAGAGAATTTATCTAAAGCAAAAATAGGTATTATAAGTGATGAAACTTCTATTGACGGCTATATCATTGCTCAAGACATAATAAAAGAAAACAATCTAAATGAAAATAACATAGAGTTATATACAGATAATTCTAACTTAGTATCTGCTCTATATGAAAAAGAAATAGATGCTATCTTTATCTCAATAAACTATCCAAGTATGTTTAAATCAATAGAAAAATATGAAAACATTGAAGCTGATACAAAAATATTATTATCCAAAGAAAAAACTTATACTAAAAAACAAATAGAAAAATTAAATAATACCTCATCTACTACTCTATCAAAAAATAACAGTAGTATAACTGAGCCTTTTACAATGTTAATCATGGGAATAGATTCTACCAAAGAAAATCTAGCTAAAAATGCTACTGGTAATGGCGATACTCTAATGGTTATAACCTTTAACCCTAAAACATTAAATGCAACAATTCTAAGTATTCCAAGAGATACCTATGTTCCAATTGCCTGCTTTGCTAATCAAAAAGAAAACAAAATAACTCATGCTGCTTGGAACGGAGAATCTTGCATGATTAAAACAATTGAAAACTTTACTGGTATTGATATTGATTACTACGTAAAAATAAACTTTAAAGGTGTTGTAAAACTAGTTGATGCTCTTGGAGGAATAGAACTTGATGTTCCAATTGAGTTCTGTGAACAAGATAGTAATAGAAAAAAAGATAAAAATCACGAGCTATGTCTAAAAAAAGGTTATCAAACTTTAAATGGTGAACAAGCTCTAGCACTAGCACGTCATCGTAAAACTCTTCCAACTGGAGATCTTCAACGTGGTGAAAATCAACAACTTGTAGTTCAAGCAATCCTAAACAAAGCAAAATCAGTAAAAAGTGCTACTGATGCTTTAAATATCTTAAATGCAGTAAGTAACAGTATGGATACAAACTTCACAACTAAACAAATATTATCATTTTATGAAATAGCAAAAGTAGTTTTATTATCCAGTAGTAGTGAAAATCCATTTAATATTCAACAACTTAAACTTGCAGGATCTGATCAATATATATATGATGAAAGCATGCGTATGGCTTTATATAATTACATACCAAATAAAGATAGCTTAAAATTAATAGTGACAGCTATGAAAGAAAATCTAAACTTAACCAAAGTCCAAGATAGTCAAAAAACAATGAATTTCAATATTGAAGAGAAATATGAAATAAAAACAATTGGAAAAAGTAACATTGGAGCTACAAAACTATATACCCTACTTCCAGACTTTACAGGCAAAACATTAAGTTATGCTACATCATGGTTAAGTTCTCATGGAGTAAAATATCAAATTCAAGAAAAAGAATCAACTGGAACTGCTGACATTATATTATCTCAAAGCTTACCAAAATCAAAAAGAATAGATTTAATAGATAGTAAAGGTATCACTCTAACAGTATCTAAAAAACCTACCCCTGTAGTTACCGAGCCAACCCCACAAGAGCCAGATATAAATGATGATACCGAAGAAACACCACCACAAGAAGAAACACCAACTACTCCACCAACAGAAAATACTGATCCTCCAAAAGAAGATAATGAGCAACAACAAAGCGAGTAAAAATAAAATTACTCGCTTTTTCTTATTCTTTTTCTAAATTTCTTGCCAAGAAAAATCCCCACAAAAATGTAATAATACAAGTTAAAATATTTAAAATACTAAATTTGAAACTATCAATCTGCATAAATAATACCACAATCGAAGATAAAACAAATCCTATAATTGCAAAATAAGTTTTAATTTCATACTTTTTAAGTAAATAAGATATAAGTTTGGCAACTGAAACAATTCCTAACAATATTCCCATAACAAATGGTAATAAAATTAATAAATTATGTCCTAATAAAGAAACATCAAATATATTTTTAATAACATCGATTATTCCCTCATAATAGCCAAATAACATCAACATAAATGATCCACTAATACCGGGAATTATCATTGATCCACTTGCTAAAGCACCTGCTAAAAATAACTTAAAATAATCAAATACTTTTAACTGTTCAAACATCACTTTGTTGTTTCCACTTCCAATAAAATTTAATAAAACAACCAAAATAAAAGTGACAAAAAATATTAAAATATTAGATACACTATAATTTTTCTTAACTTTAGAAGTAAGAATAGTTATGCCTCCAATAATTAAACCAACAAACAAAAATATTGTCTGAACTTTAAAATGACTTAAAGCATAACTAACTAAATTACTTCCAGTTAAAATACCAATCAAAACTCCTAAAACAATAGGAAATAAAATTAATATCTTCTTTTTAATATCCTTAAAAAAATTACCAATAGCATCTAACAATATCTCATAAATACCTAAAGAAACTGCTAAAGTACCACCACTTACACCAGGTATTATATTACTAATTCCAATAATAACACCTTTAATAAAAAGTAAAAATCTATCTCTTAGAGACATCATCCATAAACCATAGTTTCAATTGTAAAACAACCCTTTTTCCTATTTCTTCTTGCTTAACAATTTTATAGATTTTTCCATCATAAACAGTTACATAATAATTATCATATTGATATGAATCTTTAACTTCCATAAGATATGGCTCTTCATCTTTACTTATTCTACTAAAATTTATATAACCAAGTATAAAATAAGCAACCAATAATAAAACCAAAATATCAACAACAATTATTAATATACGTTTAAATATGTTTTTCTTTGGCTTTGGCATTGTAACATCTTTCATACCTACCTCCAATTATAATTATAAACTAAAACTAATTAGCATACAACAAAAATAATAACCAACTTTATTAGGTAAAAATAAAATACACTTCAAAAACAAAGTGTATTTTATTTTTAATATTATGCTTTTTGTAATATTCTTGAAAATCCTTTTTCTAATAATGGTCTTGCAAATGTTTCTTCAAAGATTAAAATGCTGCTTTTATATCTATTATAAGCTTCTGTATAATTACCGTTTTCAATTTGTTCTACACAGTAATCAACTACATTATCATAAATATAATCATATATAACATCCTTTTGCTCATCTTGTTCAATAGCTTCTACTATAATTGGAGCTATTTCATAATAATGTTTTATATCTTCTTTTGCTACATAATTATCTCTAAACCATCTTAATACTGTTAATTCATAGCAATTATCATCAAATTTATCTTTAAAGTGTTTCATACAAGCTGAAGTAAGGAAACATCCTGTACCAGAACTTTTATCTTGCGAGCCATTATTTCTATCGTTATCTGTTCTATTCCAATTTTCATTTAAATCTGATTTTACATGTGTAGAATTATGTGGAGCATTTCCATATGGGCTTTTATCATAGTAGTCGTACTTATATCCTTTTCCATTTGAATAAGGTGTTACATGAAATTCTTCTCCGTTCTTTCCAACATAACATCCTCTATCAGGATCATATTCCATATCTTTTATTTTATCATAATCAAAGTTTGACATATTATTTTATACCTCTCTTTCTTTATTGCTTTCTCTAAGTTTTTTTATATATTCTTCTTTAATTTTTCTTTTTACTTTAATGTATATGGGATTGAAATAAATATCAAGTTCTACAAGGTCATCATATTCGACCGCTAAATCAAGTGCAACTTTTTGAATATTATCTAATTCTTCAATAGTAGGTAATTTTGTTTCAATTTTTTTTAATTCATCATATAAAAATTGTATTTTTTCTGAATTATTATTTTTAACATTTTTTAAAAAAGACAATATTTCTTCTAATTCTTTAAATTTCATATGTTCCCTCTTTTATAAGTTTTTGAATACTAGCAAATATTTATATTCATTTAAAATATCTTTAGTTATTTTTACCTTTGTTCTTTCATCAAGTTTATTTTCTTGTTTCCATAAATCTGCTGTTTGAATATTGATTTTATCATATATTGAAAATGATGCATTATCTGTTTTTCCACCAGTCATCTTTGAATAATGCCCATCATCATGCTTATAACCATAATTATCTTTACCCATATTTATAACCTCATTTCTTTTAATTTTTGCTCTAAAATAAATTCAAATGCATATAATTCAGTACTAATTCCATCAGTTAAAAAAGAAAATTTATTATCTAAGTTTAATTGATAAACTAAATTAGCGACTTCCTCAACCTTATTTAAATCAATTGAATTTATATTATCAGTATCTCCTATATTATTTTTAAATTCAATAACACTATTTCTTATAAAATCAATATCAGTATCATTAAATTTATAAGTGCCTTCTTTTAATAAATCAATTTTATCAAGAATATTATTTAAATGTTCTTTCATACTATATTTTCTCCTTTCAATAAAGTATCATCCCATTTATACTCAACACTCCCATAATGATAAAATATAAATTTTTCTTTACCCACCATTTTTAATAAATCTTTATATTGTTTCAAAATATCTTTTGACATTTTTACCTTTGTTCTTTCATCAAGTTTATTTTCTTGTTTCCATAAATCTGCTGTTTGAATATTGATTTTATCATATAATTCAGAATCACTACCACTATGATCGTAATAACTTTCAAATGCAAGTTGTAAGTAAAGAATCTTACTCATATTTTTATCATATTTTGTTTTTCTTTTTTTCTTTCTATCCATACTAACCTCTTTTTATAATTATACTACTTTTTTATAATAAAACATTATTAATAAACAAAATAATAACCAACTTTTTTAATTAAAACTATCAACTAAACATACACTTTATTAGGTGGCTAAAATGTTTTTAAAAAAGTATAATGAAAGAATAAAATTGCTATTTATAATTCTTTTTCTATGTTTTCTAATGATATTAGTAAAAATAATATATATTCAAACTATCTCTTATAAAAAATTATCACTTTTATCAGATGATTTATGGTCAAGACAACTTCCCATAACTGCTGAACGTGGTAAAATATTAGATAGAAATAATAAAGTTTTAGCAACATCAATAACTACAACAAGTCTAATAGTAATTCCTAATCAAATTAAAAACAAAAAAGAAACTGCCAAAATAATATCTGATTGTTTAAATGTAAGTTATAATGATATTTTAAAACATGTAACTAAACTAACAAGTATAGAAAGAATCCACCCAGAAGGAAGAGGTTTATCAAACGAAATTGCAGATAAAATAAATTCCTATCATCTAGAAGGTGTATATCTTGTTAAAGAATCAAAAAGATATTATCCATATAATGAATTACTATCACACGTTTTAGGCTATGTAGGAATAGATAATCAAGGTCTATCGGGATTAGAATTACAATATGATAAATATTTAACTGGAAAAGATGGCTCAATTAAATATTATAGTGATGCCAAAGGTAATCGCTTAAGTTTAAATGAAATATATGAAAACTCAATAAGTGGTATGGACTTAAAACTAACAATTGATATAGAAATACAACAATCAGTAGAACGAGAACTAAATAACATAGTTAAAATGTTTTCTCCAGATAATGCTTTAGCAATAGCAATGGACCCAAACACAGGAGAAATTCTATCCATGGCTTCACGTCCAACTTTTGACCCCAATAACTACCAAGACTATCAAGAAGAAGTATTAAATCGTAACTTACCAATTTGGATGACATATGAGCCAGGATCGACTTTTAAAATAATAACTACCGCTGCCGCAGTAGAAGAAAATGTCATAAATTTAGAAAAAGATACTTTTTATGATTCCGGGTCTGTAACAGTAAGTAATGCTAAAATAAGATGTTGGAAAAACGGTGGACATGGTTTCCAAACTTTCTTACAAGTATTTGAAAACTCTTGTAACCCTGGCTTTGTAGAAATGGGATTTAGATTAGGTAAAGAAAAACTTTTTTCCTATCTTGATTTATTTGGTTTTGGTAAAAAAACTGGAATTGATTTAAATGGAGAATCAGTTGGAATACTTTTTCCTTTAGATACTGTAAAAGATCTAGAATTAGCAACAACTGCCTTTGGTCAAGGTGTTTCAGTAACGCCTATTCAACAAGTAAGTGCTGTCTCTTCTATTGTAAATGGTGGAAACTTATATACCCCATACGTATTAAAAAACATAATTGACCCCAATACCAATAATATAATTTTAACAAACGAAAAAAAATTACAAAGACAAACAATATCATTAAATACCAGTGAAACTTTAAAAATGGCTTTAGAAAGCGTTGTCTCTAATGGTGGTGGAAAAAAAACATATATCGATGGCTATCGTGTTGGAGGTAAAACTGGTACAGCTCAAAAAGTAGAAAATGGTCATTATCTAGAAAATAATTACATCATGAGTTTTATGGCTATCTTACCCGCTAACGACCCAAAAGTAGTATTATATTTAGCTATTGATAACCCTAAAAACACTGCACTTTTATCAAGTTACACCACTACCCCATTTGTAAGAAGAATATTAAAAGACATAATATCTATAATGGATATACCCAAACAAGAAAATCAAAAAGAAAAAGATTATGAGTGGGACGATAAAAAATATTTTGAAGTTCCAAACGTAGTAGGTTTAACTAAAAAAGAAGCCAAGAACTTACTAACCCACTTTGAAATAGAATTTGTAGGAGAAGGCAACATAGTAAAAGAACAAACTCCAGCTGCCAATGAAAGATATTATGAAACAGGTAAAATAAGATTATTAATGGGAGAATAAAAAAACTATTATAAGTCAAAATTACAATAGTTTTTTACTTTAATTTATAATTTAAAAGTTCTAAAGCATATATTGTAAATGGGGATAAATCGCTTATCTTTAAATCACTTATTTTATACCAATCAGCACCTAAAGAATCTAATCCATCACAAGAAGACTTTAACTTATCTTAACAGCTATCTACTTTATATAAAATTCCTATATGATGTAAATCCTCCCATAAATCAGGTTTTACTTCCCATAATATATTAGTAGCAGTAACATCTAATAATTCATATTTATCAATAGTTATACCTACTTCTTCAATTATTTCTCTTTTTAAAGTTTCCAAAGGAAGTTCATTATGTTCAATACCACCACCGGGTAAATCAAGTTTTCCTTTATACCCTCCCCTTGCTTTCTTTATTAAAGCTATACAATCATCTTTAATTAAAATTCCATAAGAGCCAACATGTGTTTTAACAATTTTATCCATATATATCCTCCTACAACTATTTTAACATTTTATTAATAAAAAGCATAAATTTAATTAGAAATAAACCATAACAATTGTTTGACAAATATAAAAAAATAATTTATCATTATATATGTCATGGACGTGTAGCCAAGTGGTAAGGCGTGGGTCTGCAAAACCCTGATTCGTCGGTTCAAATCCGACCTCGTCCTCCAATTTTGTTTATAATTTACATAAAATAAAAAAAGAAACATTAAAGTATCAGCACGTTGAGTGTAACCTAATGTTGACTCCACCTAAATCATTGCCAAGTTAGGTGGATTTTCTTTACATGCTCAAATTTTTTATGCTTTTCGAAAATATTAATTTTATGATATTATAAACAAACAATCAAAATCCAATAAACCCAAACATTTAAAAATAAATTATCTTCTAACTAACACATAATTAGAATTATTTTTTTTATAATCATATATTTGACTTACCAATTTTCTCATTGCTTCTGTATAACTTAACTGAAATTGTAAAATATACTCTTTTGCCTGCTCTTTAGACAAATTAATAATGGACTGTACATTTCCATTATTATTAACAAAAGATAAAGTTCCAATAGAATAAGCATTTACAAAAGCATTATTCAAATCAATATAATTACTTTCACTTCCCTTTTCATCTTGCCAAATATCTTCAAACAGAAAACTAAATTTTGGATCATCAACAAATTCATACAAATCATCTTGTAGTTCTCTATTATCTAAAATAGGAACTCTACCAGATAATACAACCGTAGCAACTAATAAATTCAAGAAATCATAATTAGTAAATTTTATTTTACCATTTTCTTTTATCATTTAATTACTTCACCATATAAATTATAACACAACATTTTTAAAATAAAACAATAAAAATAATAAATAATTTCACAAAAATTTCATGTCAAATAACCTTAAATTTTTTTTATAATTATATACTTGATATAACTAATTTGTTATAATAAATATAGATAATAAAAATGGAGGCTTGTGATGAAAAAAGTAATAAACTATATTTTAATATTTGCAATTATTTTTTCATATTTTATATATCCATATAATGCATATGCAACCATAACAGCAACTGTTGTAGATAAAGACGGTGCTAATATAAGAAAAGGTGCCGGAACAAACTATGCTTCTTTAGGTGTTGTAAACTATAAACAAGAAGTAACACTTCTATCTACAACTAAAACTAAAGGAACTGGTTGTGACGGTTGGTATCAAGTAAGTTATAAAAACCAAACAGGATATATTTGCAGTGAACTTGTTAGTGTAAAAGAAAACGTTCAAAATACTAAAAAAGGTTACTATACATCAGATAGTTTTGGTGCTAGAGTAAATGAAAACTACGCTAACGTAAGAAGTTCAACGAGTATGTCTGCTACTGTTTTAGATAAATTATATTTAGGAACAAAAGTAAATATTCTTGAAACAATTAATAAATCTACTTCTAACTGTTCTGAAGGCTGGTATAAAATTGCCTACTATAACAGTAAGACTGGTTATGTTTGTAAAAGATTAATTGATAAATATGAAGATGTTACAGCTAAAGATGCTGAATACGAAAAAACTTTAAAAGATTTAAAATTTCCTGATAGTTATATTCCTTTCTTAGTAGCCATGCATAAAAAACACCCAACTTGGACATTTAAACCAGATTTCACCAACAAAGATTTTGCCACTGCAGTAGATAAAGAGACAGGAAAAAACTTAATTCAATCTACAATTGATGCCTATATAACAAGTGGTAAAGGAGAAGCTGGTGGTTGGAAAGTTGCTTCAAGTGGCTTTCTTGCAATGCTCTTAGATCCTAGAAACTATTTAAATGAAACCAATATTTGGGTATTTGAAGATTTATCTTTTGATGAAGAACACCATACCAAAGAAACCATAAAATCAGTATTCAAAGGAACTTATCTAGAAGCTGATGAATACCTAACTTACTTCTATGATGCTGGCAAAAAATATAATATATCCCCTATTCATTTAGCATCACGTGTTAAACAAGAAGGTGGAACAAATGAAAATTATGAAGCAGTAAGTGGTAAATCAACTGCAAAATACAATAATGAATCCTTAAGTGGCTACTATAACTACTATAATATTGGTGCCTATGCCGACAATGTTACTGAAAGCCCTGTAACCCGTGGTCTAGCAGTAGCTAAAGGTATAATTGACGGCCAAGAAGGAACTCCTTGGGACACAAGAGAAAAAGCTATAAAATATGGAGCTAAATTTTTAGCAGACGGTTACATAAATAATGGACAAAACACTCTTTACTACCAAAAATTTAATACTAAAAATGGAGCTCACTTCCCAAGTTATACTCATCAGTACATGACCAATGTTCTAGCTCCTTCAAGTGAAAGTTTATCAGTAAAACAAACATATATTGATAATAATTTAATGGATATTTCTTATACATTTGCTATCCCAGTATATAATAATATGCCAACTGAATATCTAACATACCCTCCAATTGGAGATACCACAAATACTCTAAACAGTATTAAAGTTGATAATAAAGAAATCAATGGTTTTGATAAAGATGTCTTAGAATATACCCACTATATCCCAATGGATAAAGAAGAAGTAGAAATAACAGTAGATAAAACATCAAGTAAAAGTACTGTAACAGGAATAGGTAAAATAAAAACATCATCAAAAGAAACAAAAGTAACTATAACTGTTACAAGTGAAATATTAGAAACAAAAACTTATACATTAACCCTAATTAAAGAACAAACAACTTCTACTAAAGCTCTTTCAGTAGATGAAATAATAGATAAATTAGATGTTAAACTATCTGATAATTATCTAACTTCTATTGCCATATCTACTCTACCTGCTACTATAGCTAATGATATCAATAAAATAGAGCCAACAGCTAAAGTTACTATAACAGACAAAAATAACAAACAGAAAACAACTCAATTAGCTACTGGAGACATAATTGAAATTACAAGTAATAATGAGACCAAAAAATACACCATATCTATAAAAGGAGACATAAATGGAGACGGTATTATAAACTCTCAAGACTTCTTAAGAATTCAAAAACATATATTAGGATATATAAAATTAGCTAATGAATATAAAGCAAGTGCCGATGTAAATTATGACAACAACATAAATTCTCAAGACTTTTTAAGAATTCAAAAACACATATTAGGATATATAAAGATAAAATAAAGGAGTGATATAAATGAAAAAGAAATTACTTAATCTAATTTTCCTAATTGGCATTATTTTATTACCAAGCATTAATGTTTATGCTGCAACTGGTAAAATTGATATTTACACATCAAGTAAAACTGTAACTGTTGGAAATACAGTAACAATAAGTGTTTACTGTGAAAGTACTACCACAATAGGAACTTGTGAATATACCCTAGATTATGACAAAAATAAATTAAAATTAACTACTGTTCATGATCAGTCAAGTTGTAACCAAGATGCTTATTGTATGTACTCTGTTGGAAGTAAAAAAAGTACAGCTAAAAAATTTACATTTAAAGTTCTAACATCAGGAACACATAAAGTAAGTGCTAAAGCTGTAACAATGTATGAATTAAATACTAAAGAAGAAGATACATTAATCCAAACAAGTGTTGATTATACAACTTTCCAAGCAACATCTACTACTTCATCTAGTAATACAACAAAACCCTCAAGTACTACCCCAACATATTCAACAAATAATTATCTAAAAAGTTTAAGTATTGATAACCTAACACTATCTCCAAAATTTGATAAAAATACTACTACTTATAATGTAACAGCAACTTCAGAAATAAAAGAAATAAATATCAAAGCTCAAACAGAAGATACTAAATCAAAAATAACAGGAACTGGAAAATATCCAGTATCACTAGGCAACAATGTCTTTAAAGTAGTAGTAACAAGTGAAAAAGGGACAACTAAAACATATACAATAAATATAACTATCGAAGATAAAAATCCAATTATAATCTCAATAGATAACACAAGCTACACTATAATAAAAACAAAAAATGTTTTAACAAAACCAAATAACTACACTGATACAACAGTAAACATAAATAATGAAGAAATACCAGCTTTCTATAACGAATTATTAGACTACACTTTAATAGGACTAAAAGATGAATCTGGTGATATCTATTATGCAATATATACTCAACCAAACACCTATCGTTTATATAAAGAACATCAATTTAATTCTATTACTTTAGAAATAGACGAAACAAAAGAATACCCTGACTTAGAAAAAACAACAGTTTTATTAGGAGAAGACACTATAACTGCTTACAAAAAGAATAATTCATCTTATGTATACTTCTACGGAACTAATTTAGAAACTGGAGAATCTAATTGGTATTCATATGATACTAAAGAACAAACTGTGCAAAGAGTTGAAAATAATACTAATAATCAAGACGAACTAGATAGATTAAGAAAATTAAACATGGTATTAATAGGAACTTGTATATTCTTATCACTAATCTTAATTCTAATATCACTAATGAAAATGAATAAAAATCATAAAAACACTACAGATCAAAAAAAACATTATGAAGAATTAAGAGAAGGAAAATTAAACAATAAACAAGAAGAAATAAAAGAAACTAAAAAAACTAAAAAAGAAAAAAAACCAGAAAAAATGTTAGATGATTGGTAAAAAAAAAATTAATTCGAAAGAATTAATTTTTTTATGCTTATATTATCTACTTACACAACACGAAGCTTTTTCATTTTATTTTCCAATATTTACTATTACTTATTGTTTAACTCTATCAATAACTTTTTTACTATATGCAAGTTGCAAATCCTGCTATAACAAGCACAAAAAAACTACTAACAAATTTCCCTTTGCTAGTAGCCTATAAACTATTAATTAGCTTTTTCTAAATCAATATATGCTGTATAACCATTTAAATCATAAGTATATGAAGCATCATCTTTACTTACAAACTTAACAGTTAAAGTCTCTTCTTTAATATAATCTTTAAATTTACTTAAAATATCTTTCATTTTATCATCATCTTTATAATAAAGAACTATTCTATCAGCAATATCTAAAGATTTTTCTTTTCTTAAATTCTGTACTTTAGAAACAAGTTCACGTGCAATACCCTCTAACAACAAATCATCATTTAAAGTAGTATTTAAAATAATGAAATTACCATTATCTAAAACAGCATCAAATCCCTCTTTTGCACTTACCTTTATCTCTACTAAAGAATCATCTACAACAACACTTTCAAATTCTAAAGTCTTACCATTTCGTAAAGCATTAATATCATCATTAGTTAAATTGCTCAAATAACTAACATAATCTTTCATCTTGCTTCCAAATACTTTACCAGCTTCTTTAAAATTAGGTTTAACAATAAAATTCATATACTTACCAAGATCATCTGCAAAAGTAATAGTCTTAACATTTAACTCTTCCTTAAGCAATAAATCCAAATCTTTCAAAGTAGTTTTTAATCTTCCGTCTAATATAACTTCACTAAGTGGTTGTCTAACCTTTATTTTAGCCTCTTCCCTAGCATTTCTACCAAGAGAGATTAAATCCCTTACCAAATCCATTTTCTCTTCTAATTTCAAATCAATTAAACTCTCATCATACTTAGGAAAACTACTTAAATGTACAGAAACTTCATCAGTTAAATTTTGATATATCTCTTCAGTTATAAATGGTGCAACTGGAGCGGTCATCTTACATAATCCTACTAAAACTTCATAAGTTGTCTTATAAACTCCCATCTTTGATTTATCTAAATCACTACCCCAGAAACGATCTCTATTTCTTCTAATATACCAATTAGATAAATCAATCGAAACAAAATTAGTTAAAGCCTTAACAACTTTATTTAAATCATACTCTTCATAAGCCATAGTAACATATTTTAATAATCCATTATATTTAGACAATAACCATTTATCAATATCTAATAAATCATCATAACTAATATCAAATTTTCTAGGATCAATTTTATCTACATTAGCATACATTGCAAAGAAAGAATAAGTATTTTTCAAAGGATTAAAAAATTTAGAATAAACTTCCTTAATACCCTCAATATCAAATTTTAATGGCATCCAAACTGGAGAAACATATGGTAAATAAAATCTAACTGTATCGGCTCCATACTCTTCCATCGTAGTAAATGGCTCAACTATATTACCTTTAGATTTAGACATCTTTTTACCTTCTTTATCAAGTAACAAATCATTTACCAAAACATTTTTATAAGGTGCTTTACCCGTTAAGAAAGTAGAAATAACTAAAAGTGAATAAAACCAACCACGTGTCTGATCAATACCCTCACATATAAAATCACTAGGAAATTGCTTTTCCCATAACTCTTTATTTTCAAAAGGATAATGATACTGAGCAAAAGGCATTGATCCAGAATCAAACCAACAATCAATAACATCACTTACTCTATTCATTACTTTACCACATTTAGGACATTTTATCTTAACTTCATCAACATATGGCCTATGTAAATCAATAGATGTATCAATCTTATCAATGGACATTTTTACTAATTCTTCTTTTGACCCAATCATCAAATCATATCCACAACTACATCTCCATAATGGTAAAGGTGTACCCCAATAACGATTCCTTGAAATAGCCCAATCATTTAAATTCAAAAGCCAATTACCAAATCTTTTTTCTCCAACATAACTAGGATACCAATTAACTGTATTATTAGCTTCAATTATTTTATCTTTAATCTTTGTAATTTCTAAATAAAAACTAGGTTTAGAGTAATATAACAAAGGTGTACCACATCTCCAACAATGTGGATAATTATGCGTCATTTTTTGTTTTCTAAATAATTTGTCATTTTCTTTTAAATATTCAATAACTAATTTATCAGCGTCAAATACCTTAACACCTTTCCAAGGTCCCTCTTTATAACTACCATCTTCCAAAACTGGATTTAAATATGGTAAATCATACTTCTTTCCAACTTTCGAATCATCTTCTCCAAAAGCTGGAGCAATATGAACTATACCAGTACCATCTTCCATGGTAACATAATTATCACAAGTAACATAAAATGCTTTTTTATCAACCTTTAAAAATGGTAATAATTGTTCATATTCTTGATACTCTAAATCACTACCTTTGAAAGTATCTAAAACTTCTACTTCATCCCCTAAAACTTTATTTACTAACTTTTTAGCTAAAATAAACTTATATCCTTTAGCATTAACTAATACATAATCTTCTATAGGATTAACACACAAAGCAACATTAGCAATTAAAGTCCATGGTGTCGTAGTCCAAACTAAAAAATATTCATCACTATCTTTTTTCTTAAAAGGTACCACAACTGTATCAACACTAACTTCTTTATAACCCAAAGCAACTTCATGAGCCGCTAAACCAGTACCACATCTTGTACAATATGGAACAATCTTAACCCCTTCATAAAACAATCCCTCTAAAAAGAATTTCTTTAAAATATACCACTCTGTTTCAATATAATTATTATCGTAAGTAACATAAGGATGTTTAGAATCAATAATCTGTCCCATTTTTACAGTTAAATCAGTAAAAGCTTTCTCATTTTTCCAAACAATCTCCCGACATTTATTATTAAACTTTTCAATACCATAATTTTCAATATCAGTTTTTGATTTAAATCCCAATTGTTTTTCAACTTCTACTTCTACAGGAAGTCCATGCGTATCCCAACCAATTTTTCTTAAAACTTTATATCCGTTCATACTTTTATATTTACAAAAAGTATCTTTCAAAAACTTAGCAACCATATGATGTAATCCCGGATATCCGTTGGCAGTGGCAGGTCCATCATAAAAAACAAAATAATCTTTTCCCTGTTCAATAGATTTATTTAATAAATCAATCTTCTCCCAATAATCTGTAAAATGTTTTTCTACATCTTTTGGTTGTCCTTTTTTTAATTCTTTAAACATATAATCCCTCCAAAATAAAAACTTTATAACCTAAGGACGAAATAATCGCGGTACCACCTTAGTTCATAAAGTTTTATGCTCTTATTGCTATAACGCACAACCGTTTTTAAAAAACATCAGAAGTGATCTAGATAATACTTTTATATTAACTTCCACCAATCGTTAACTCTCTATTAATAAAATATATTATCCCGTCTTCCTCATTTGCTTTAACAAACACTAATTTAACATAAGAAATATCACTTGTCAAGCTATAATATTTCTATATCATCTAACATTTCTAACTGTTTATTTAAAGTCATCCTTAAATTCTTTTTACATAAATGAATAGTCTTATTTAAATGGTCTTTTTGATATTCAATCTCTTTAGCTTTAAGCAAAGCATCATTTACAATCTTACTTGCATTATCTTTAGCTTCTTGAATTATTAAGTTAGCTTCCTTTTGAACAAGTTCCAAAGATTTATCTTTTAAATTATCTTTAGGATTGCTTTCCATTTCTCTAACTATTTTTTTCAAATTTAAATTTTCTTCATTAAGTCTTGCAATTTCATCTTTCTGTTGTTTTATTGTTAAAATATTATTCTCTGTTTTCTTAATGACATAATCAATGAATTGATTAACTTCTTCTTTATTATAGCCACCAGCACTATCATTAAAACTATTCATATTATCACGACCTATATATTTAATTTAAAAACTACCAGTCAAATTCTCCATCACTTTTATCATCTTCATCTTTACTACTTTTCTTTGTATTATCAAATGACATCTTACCATCTACAGTTACATTATCAGGAGTACATAAAAATATTCCATTTCCTAACTTTTGTAAATCGCCATCAATTGCATACAGAGTACCACTTAAAAAATCTACGATACGTTTAGCTTTTTCTGGTGTTACACGTTTCATATTTACAACAACTGTACTACGTGCTTTTAAATAATCTGCAATCTGTTGTGCTTCTGAAAATGCTCTAGGCTCAAGAAGAATCATTTTACTACCATTATTAGTAGCTTCTTTAAATCCATTTTTACTAATAGTATAATACTCATCAGAACTTTCTTTTTCTGTATCTTCATCTTCCCCAATAATTTTTTTTAACTTTTCAAATGCCATAACGTCCTCCTTATTATTACACTTTTAATTTTATCACAACTTAAAAATCTTTTCAATCACTAATTAATAATAATTTCTTTATAAATAGTTTTAATAACAACATATAAAGGCATTGCTACAATTACTCCCACTACTCTAAATAAACTAATAGCAACAACAAAAATAACAATACTTTCCAAAGGACTAATAGCAATAGTCTTACAATAAATCTTAGGATCTCTTACATAATTATCAATAATAGGAACAAAAACCATTACCATAACAGATAAAATAAATAACTTAAAAGACACAAAAGAACTAGATAACAAAGCAATAACATTAGTAAACATTGCCCCAATATAAGGAATAACTGTAGTTATACCCGCTAAAAAACCAATTAAAAAATAATATGGATGTCCAATTATTCTATAAAGAATAATATATTCAATACTTTCAATTATAATAATAAGAAAAAAACTCTTAAAATAATTACTAAGTTCTAAATCAACTCTTTTAATAATCTTAAAATAAGACTTATTAGAAAAATAATCCCTAACTTTCCTTTTAAATTTATCCATACTAAATAAAAAATACAAACTAAGTATAACAATCAAAAACCAATTACTAATAAACTTAACAAAACTACTAACTATATTAATCCCTTTATTACAGATAAGATTAAATAAAAATATAACTAAATTATTAAAATTTTTATAAATATATTCTTTATAGACATCTAAACTATCTAAATTAATAACTTTAAAATAATTAATAATATTTTCTAACTCTAAACTAATAATAGGAACAGTAAAATAAATTACCCCAAACAAAATAATAATAACTAAACCAATTACTAAAAGACAACTAACAGTATTACTACACCCTCTTTTTTTAAATATTTTAGTAAAAATAGATAACACGTAGGCTAAAACAAAAGCTATTAAAAATGGACTGACAACTTTTTTAATATTTAAAAATATTTCTTTCCAAAGATAACTAGTTTTATAAAAAAAGAAGATGATAAGCATTACAAGACAAAAATTAACTAATAAATAATTAATTTTATTCTTCATCTTATCACCTAATTTAATTTATGAATTAATAGACAAATATAGACTTATTTTCGATATTCAAATTCATAATCTAAAATTCTAACTTTATCCCCTTGTTTAGCACCAAGTTTATCTAAAGCCTCATCAACTCCAAGTCTTGTAAGTTTTTTAGCAAATCTCATAACAGCTTCATCCGAATTAAATTTATTCATCCTAAATAATTTTTCTACGACTTTACCACTTAAAACATAATAATCATTTTCTTTTTTAATTGTAAATGGCTCTTCTTTAACATATTTATAGACAACATAATCATAATAAGATTCATCATCAACAACAGGATTTATTGGAATACTATCTAATAGATCTGCAATATAAGTTAAAACTTCACTAAAATCAGAACTAATTGCACTAATAGGGAAAATCTTAACATCTTTTACTTCCTTTTTAAACTTTTCTAAATTAAAAGAAGCATTTTCTAAATCCATTTTATTAGCAATAATTAAAGACTTTTTCTCCAATAATTTAGGATTAAAATTCTCTAACTCTTTTAAAATAAGTAAATAATCAGAATAAGGATCTCTACCTAAAGCTCCAGACATATCGATAACATGAACAATTACTCTTGTCCTTTCAATATGTTTTAAAAATTTATCTCCAAGTCCAGCTCCCAAACTAGCCCCTTTTATTAATCCAGGTAAATCTGCCGCTACAAAGCTTCGACCGTCTTTAGTTTTACAAACCCCTAAATTAGGGTGCAATGTTGTAAATGGATAATCTGCTATTTTAGGTTTTGAGGCTGAAATCTTACTTAAAATTGTACTTTTTCCAACACTAGGTAATCCTACAAAACCAACATCAGATAATAATTTAAGTTCTACTTTTAAAAGCCTTTCTTCCCCAGGCTCTCCCTTTTCAGAGAAATTTGGTGCTGTATTAGTTTGGGTTTTAAAAGCACTATTGCCTCTTCCACCTCTTCCACCTTTAGCTACAACACACTCCATACCATTTTGATTTAAATCACAGACTACTAAATTAGTATCTAAATCAGTCACAATTGTTCCAACAGGAACTTTTATTACCACATCACGAGCAGCTTTACCATTTTTATTTTTGCCCATGCCATGCTCTCCATGTTCCCCTTTTATAATCTTATTATATCTTAAATCAATTAATGTTCGAAGACTATTATCTGCTTTAAAAATAATATCTGATCCTCTTCCCCCATTTCCTCCAAAAGGGCCACCCATCAAAACATATTTTTCTCTTCGAAAAGCAGTACAACCATCTCCACCATTACCTGCAATAACCTTTAAATTAACTTCATCAACGAACATCTTACCACCTCTAGAAACACAATTGTATCATAAAAAACAAAAAAAAGAAAGAAACTAGTCCATTGTTATTTTAAATTTGAAGTGCAACAAGTGTGCATTGAAAAAGACATATGAATAATCTATAATATCTATTCGCAAC
>CANQOV010000002.1 GCA_947625575.1 uncultured Bacilli bacterium
CATGTGGAGCCAGCCAGTAATATGCCCTTATAGGGCTACATAAAAACCACTAGTTGAACTAGTGGATTTTTATTTTGTAGAAAAAAATTGATTTTAGTAACTTGGTTGTAACTTTAGATATAATATAATTTAGTTATAGAAAGGAAATTTGAAATGGAAATATTAAGAGTTGAAAATTTAACAAAGATATATGGAAAAGATACAACTAAAGTTGTTGCCTTAGATAATGTGTCATTTTCAGTAGAAAAGGGAGAGTTTGTTGCTATAGTGGGTGCAAGTGGAAGTGGTAAGTCAACACTTTTACATTTAATTGGAGGGGTTGATAGACCAACTAGTGGTAAGGTTTATATTGAAGGAAAAAATATATATGATTTTGATGATGATAAACTTGCTATTTTTAGAAGAAGACAAATCGGTTTAATCTATCAATTTTATAATTTGATACCTATTTTAAATGTTGTAGAAAATATTACTTTGCCACTTTCATTAGATAATCGAGATGTTGATAATGAAAGTTTGGATAATTTGTTAAAACTTTTGGGATTGGAAAATAGAAAGAATCATCTTCCTAATGAATTATCTGGTGGACAACAACAAAGAACTAGTATAGGAAGAGCTTTAATTACTAATCCAGCTTTGATTTTAGCGGATGAGCCTACAGGAAATTTGGATTCTAAAGCTAGTGATGAGATAGTAGCCCTACTAAAAAAATCTAATAAAGAATTAAAGCAAACTATTATTATGATTACTCATAATATGGAAATAGCAAAATTTGCTGATAGAATAATTAAAATTGAAGATGGTAAGATAGCATCGGAGGTATAAAATGAATTTACTTAATAAGTTAACAATTAAAAATTTGAAATTAAATAAGAAAAGAACAATTGTAACTATTATTGGAATTATGTTATCAGTTGCTCTTATAATGGCAGTTTCTACTATTTATGAAAGTGGTTTGAAGTCATTAATTAGTTTTGAAACATTTACAAAGGGTAATTTCCATGTGGCTTATTATGATGTTCCTTTAGAAGATTTAGATGTTTTTGAAAATAATAGAGGTATCGAAGAGATTAGTTTGGTGGAAAATATTGGTTATGCAAAAATTAAATCTAAAAATGAAGATAAGCCATACGCATATGTAAAAGCATTTAATTCTAGTGCTTTAGAGAATTTATCAATAAGATTAGTAGAGGGTAGATTGCCACAAAATAGTGATGAAATAATTATACCAACGCATTTAAAAACAAATGGAAGATTAGAACTTAAAGTAGGTAATGAAATTACACTTGATATTGGAAAACGTATTAATTATGCAGATAATGTTGTTTTAGGTCAAAGTACTCCTTTTTTAACTACTGAAGATATAATTGATACTACTTCTAAAAAATATAAGATTGTAGGTATTATAGAACGCCCTGCAACAAATATTGAAAGTTATTATTCTCCGGGATATACATTTATTACTTTAAAAGATGAGAATAATTTTTCTAATAAAGTTGATGTTTATGCAAGATATACGAAAGATGGTGTAAAAGAAGTTTATAAACTTACTGCTAATATTTTAGGTGTAGATGAAAATTTATTTGAAAAATATAACAATGGTACGGCTTCTTTTTCGGAAAGTGAAAAATATATTAAAGAAGAAGCTCAAAAACAAAAATATGATATCGATATCAATAGCTATTTAATTAGTTTAGAAACTGATCCATTGGGAATTAGTAATATGCAGGGTTTAGCGATTACAGTAGCAATTGTAATGGGAATTATTGTTTTTACGTCAGTATTTTGTATAAAAAATAGTTTTGATATTTCAATTACAGAAAAAATAAAACAGTATGGTATGTTAAGAAGTATTGGAGCAACTAAGAAACAAATAAAAAGGAATGTGTTTTATGAAGCTTCTATTCTTGGGGTTATTGGTATACCTTTAGGACTTTTAATGGGACTTTTGGCATCGTATATTTTAATTATAGTAAGTAATTATTTTTTGAAAGATAGTTTGGCAATAGGATTAAATTTAAAGTTTTCTGTGTCTTTAATTTCGGTTGTAGTAGCAATTATACTTGGTATAGTAACAATTTATTTTTCTGCTTTTAAAAGTGCTAAGAAAGCTTCAAAGGTATCACTTATAGATTCTATTAGGAATAGTTCTAATATAAAAATAGATTCAAAAAAGATTAAATCTTTAAAAATTGTTAATAAGTTATTTGGTATTGGAGGAGAAATATCCTATAAAAATTTAAAAAGAAATAAGAAAAAGTATCGAACAACTGTAATTTCTATTATTGTTTCTGTATTTGTATTTATTGCTTTATCTAGTTTTATGAATATGGCTTTTGATTCTGTTGAAAATGAATTAAAAATTAGAGAATATAATATTTCTTTATCTTCTACAAGAATTGATAATAAGGAAAGTTTTAATAAATATATTGATACTACTAAATTAGATAATATTGAAGATTATACTATATTAAGACAGACAGGATTAAATTATAAAAATAGAAAACTTAATAAAGATTATATAGATTTTTTAAATTTAAAGCTTGATGATAAGATAGAAAAAGATAAAACATCATATATTGATATTTATGCTTTAGGAGAAGAGCAATATAAAAAATATCTAAAAGAATTAGGTTTAGATTATGAAAAAATTAAAAATAAAGCAATTTTAATGGATTATGTAACTGTAGGATATCAAAAGGCTGATAGTTCTAAAATGGTTTATAAAACTTTAAGATATACTGATTATAAAGAAAATGATAAGTTAATAGGATTTTTAAATGACGGTAGTGATTATCAAATTGAAATTGGTTGTATTACTGATAAGAAACCTTTTGGATTAAAGAATTTTCAAAATACATATATTGTTGTAAGTGATGATTTATATGATAAGATTTCTTCGTATTTAAATGAGATAAAAATATATTATAATTCTAGTAATGCAGATAAATTACAAGATGATATTGATAACTTATTAAATGGAGAAAGTTATGAACTGGATAATATTTATGAAAATGTAAAAATAATGAATAATTTGTTTACACTTATTGGAATATTTCTATATGGTTTTATAATAGTTATTTCTTTGATAGGTATTACAAATATTTTTAATACTATTACTACTAATATGGAATTTAGAAAACAAGAGTTTGCAATGTTAAAATCAATTGGTATGACTTCTAAAGAGTTTAATAAAATGATTAGATTGGAAACATTATTTATGGGTGTAAAAGCATTATTTTTTGGATCTTTAATTGGAATAGTATTATCTTATATAATATATATATTTTTAGGAAAAGATCAGGGTATGTCTTATAAAGTACCTATATTAGCTATTGTTTTGGCAGCTTTAGTGGTATTTATTTTAATATCTTTAATAATGAAATATTCTATGAATAAGATAAATAAACAAAATACAATTGAGACAATTAGAAATGAAAATATTTAAGATGTAAGGGCTATAGGCCCTTTTTAAAGTGTGGTATAATTATAAAGAAAGGATTGTTATGAATATTTTATTAGTGGAAGATAATATTTCTATTATTAAGGGTCTTGTTTATTCTTTTGAAAAAAATAATTTAAAATTGGTATGTAAAACTACTATTAAAGAAGCAAAAGAATATATTGATTGCAACAAGATAGATTTAATTATTTTAGATGTAATGCTTCCTGATGGAAATGGTTTTAGTTTGTATGAAGATGTAATTAAAAATTTAAAGATACCTACGATATTTTTAACTGCTAAAGATGAAGAAGATGATATTGTAAAAGGTTTAGATATTGGAGCAGATGATTATGTTACTAAACCTTTTAGTACAAAAGAGTTATTAGCAAGAGTAAATAAAGTGTTGTTAGCAAAACAAAAGAAAAGTTTGATTAAAGTTAAGGATATAACATTTGATTTAGATAAGGCAGTTTTATATAAAAATGATGAAGAGATAGAATTAACAGCTCTAGAGTTAAAGTTAGTAAATTTATTGTTTGTTAATTTGGGAAAAGTTGTAAGTAGAAATGTTATTCTTGATAAAATATGGGATTGGACTGGAAATTATGTAGATGATCATACAGTTACAGTGTATTTTAAAAGAATAAGAGAAAAGATTAAGACAGATATTATTAAGACTGTAAAAGGTATGGGATATAGAATAGATGAAGAATAGAGTAAAGTTAAAGAAATGTTTAGTAGAAATTATAGTTTTTTCTGTTTGTTTATTAGTTTTGTTTTTGATAGTAAATAGATATGAATATTATGTGTATACAAAGAATTTTAATAATAAAATTATTAATATTGTTGATAGTTTAGAAAAAGAATATCCAAATTTAACTGAAGAAGAGATTGTTAAGATTTTAAATAGCAAGGGAAATGAAAGTTCAAATGTATTAAAAAAGTATGGTATAAATTTAAATGATAAAGCAATAATAAGAGAAAATGATAGAGAAAATTTGAAATTTTTAGTTGTTAATATTAGTTTTTTAATTGTTATTGTTGTAGTTATAATAGTTTTGTTTATGAAATATTTTAAAGATAGAGAAAAAAATCTTGAGGATATTACCAAGTATATTAAACAATTAAATAAGAAAAATTATAGTTTAAAAATTGAATCTAATTCGGAAGATGAACTATCTATATTAAAAAATGAAATATATAAAACAACAGTTATGTTAAAAGAAGCTGCTGATAATTCAAAAAAAGATAAACTTAATTTAAAAATGTCTTTAGAAGATATATCACATCAGTTAAAGACTCCTTTAACAAGTATTTTAGTTATGTTGGATAATATAATTGATGAAGAAGATATGGATAAGAAAACAAAAGAAGAATTTTTAATGGATATAAAAAGAAATGTAGTTAATATTAATTTTTTAGTACAATCTATTTTAAAATTATCAAAATTTGATGCGAATACAATTAATTTTGTTAAAAAGAAAGTGTTTGTTAAAGACATTATAAAAGAAGTTAGTAAAAATTTATCAACTTTGTGTGATTTAAAAAATATTAAGTTAAATATTAAAGGTAGCGATGATGTTACAATAGTTTGTGATTTTATGTGGCAAGTGGAAGCTATAACAAATATTGTTAAAAACTCTATAGAACACTCATATAATGATAAAGTAGTTGATATTAGTTATGAAAAAAATAATGTTTATACTATGCTTACTATTAAAGATTATGGTGTTGGTATAGAAAAAGATGATTTACCACATATATTTGAAAGATTTTATAAAGGAAAAAACTCTTCTAGTGACAGTATAGGAATAGGTTTAGCTTTAGCAAAAACAATTATAGAAAAAGATAATGGCTCGATAGAAGTTATACAAGATAAAGTAGGGACAAGGTTTGTTATTAAGTATTTTAATTATTTGTAAATATATGTTATAATTTTTATAGATTATTATGTTTTGGGGGATAAGATGAATATTAATGAAAAAATTATAAAAAGATTTAATCGTAAGTGGGATAGTTATATAAATAAAAAACTCTCAAAAATTGATAGTAAGTATCAAGAGCAGTTCTATAAGTTATTTAGTAATAAAAAATATGAAAGTTATCTTAGGTTATTACAAGATTTAAATATTGTTACTAATTTTCCTAAAGAAGTTAGTAATATTGACGGAGCTTTTAAAGGAACATTAAATCTTCCTCTTGATAGTTTTGAAAGTTTTTGGTTAGAAGATAAAGAAAAAGTTTTTGATATTACTTTAGGATTGGTTTTTCCTAAAGAAATTTATTATAATTTATATAATCCGAGTGATATTAAATCTTTAGTTATTGATGATGATTTGAAACAAATTGTTCATATTAGAAAATAAATTACAGTCTTAGGACTGTTTTTTTGTTTATTTTAAGAAAAGTAATCATATATATTACTATGGATAGAAAAACATCAATTATAATTTTAAGTTATAATAATTTAGAATATACAAAAAGTTGTATAGAAAGTATTTATAAGTATACAGAAAAAGATAGTTATGAAATTATTGTCATTGATAATAATTCTATAGACGGCAGTAGAGATTGGCTTTTAGAACAAGATAAGATTAAAGTTATTTTTAATAATTTTAATGTAGGGTTTGTCTGTGGTTGTAATCAAGGTATTAATATTGCTAATAAAGATAATGATATTTTACTTTTAAATAATGATACTATTGTTACTAATAATTGGTTAAAGAATTTAAAGATATGTTTATATAGTGATAAGTTTATTGGAGCAGTTGGAGCAGTTTGTAATAAAAATGAAAATAGGCAGGGTGTTTCGTTTAGTTATGATGATTTTGAAACAATGCAAAAATATGCTTTAGAAAATAATGTTTCATCTTCTTACAGGTGGGAAGAGAAAGCTTTTTTAATAGGGTATTGTCTTCTTATTAAAAGGGAAGTTATTGATAAAATTGGAGGACTTGATACTTTGTATACACCCGGGTATATCGAAGATAATGATTTGTCTATTAGAATTATTAAACTTGGTTATAAGTTAATGCTTTGTCATGATTGTTTTATACATCATTATTTAGGGACACAATTTAGAAAAGATTTATCTAAATTTTATGCTGTTTTAAATAAAAATAGAGAATATTTTTATAGTAAGTGGGGTTTTAATACTTTTTGTTTTGATGAAGTAAAAGAAGCGTCTTTTGTATTTATTGATAAACCAAAGAAAATACTAGAACTTGATTGTGGTATTGGTTGTGGTATGCTTGCTTTAAAATATAAGTATTCTTCTTTGGTTGATGGAGTATGTTTTGATGATAAAAAAAGAGATATTGCTAAACATTTTGGAAAAGTTTTTAAAAGATTGGAAGATGTTTGTGGTAAGTATGACTATATTTTGATTGGGGATATTCTTAAAAAAGTTAAAAATGTTGATTCTTTTATTGATAATTTAAGAAAAAAATTAACAATTGGTGGCAAAATTGTTGGAGAAATGGATAATTTAATTAGTGTTAAAAATATTAATTTATTGTTAAAGGGCAGGGGTAAGTTTTTAAATAATAGAAATAATTATACTATTTTAGATATTAAAGATATTTTTTCTAAAAAGGGTTTTACTTTTAAATATTTTGCTTGGTATAGAAATTTTAATGAAGAAGAGAAAAAGTTATTTGACAGTCTTTTACCATATAATAAAGAAATTAGATATAGTTATTATACTTTTGTGGTTAGTTATAGTTGATATTTTTTTTAATTTCTCATATAATTAGGTGGTGCGAAAGAGTGATGTTATGAATAGATTTAGTATAGCAAGAAGAGTTGGAATAGTAGGTATTATAGGAAATGTTTTTCTATTTTTTATAAAAATATTTGTAGGTATATTTAGTAAAAGTCAGGCACTTATTGCAGATTCTTTAAATAGTGCGGGAGATGTTTTTGCTTCTTTTATGACATGGATTGGAAATAAGATATCTAGTGTTCCTAATGATGAAGATCATAATTATGGTCATGGAAAAGCTGAATATATTTTTTCAATGTTGATTAGTTTATCGATGATGTTACTATCTTTTAAGATGTTAATTGATGCAGTTTTGTCTATTTTTAATAAAAATAAAGTTATATTTAGTTGGGTTTTAATAGTTGTTTGTCTTATTACTATAATTGTTAAGATGTTTCTTTATTTTTATACTAGATGTTTGTATAAAAAAGAAAACAATTTGTTAGTTAAAGCTAATATGATTGATCATAGAAATGATTTTATTATAACTGTTTTTACTACTTTAGCTATTTTGTTTTCAAAATTTGGTATTTATTTTGTTGATGGGATAGTTGGTATTGGAATATCTATTTGGATATTTTTAGTAGGTGTTAAGATTTTTATAGAAAGTTATAATGTTTTAATGGATAGTGCAATTGATAGAACATCAAAGAAAAATATTTTAAATATTATAAAAGCTAATGATAATGTTAAAAGAATTGGTACTTTATATTCTATTAGTGTAGGGTATCAATATGTTGTTGTTATTACTATTTATGTTGACGGGAATTTATCGACAGTGGATAGTCATGAAATTGCAGATAAGTTAGAAAAAGATATTATTAGTAATGTTAAAAATATTAAAGAAGTTATTGCTCATGTAGAGCCTTATTAGGCTCTTATTCTTTTTATAGACTTGTCTAAAGTAAAGTCTTTTCTTGTTTGATAAGAAATACTTTTACATAGTTGTTCATAAGTAAAACGTTCAATATCTTGATAACCTAAAATGTTTTTAACAGATTTATCTATTAGTAACATTAAAGATGTGTCTATTATTTTATTATTTATTTCTAACCACCAGTGATGACCATTTTTGGAATTTAGGGTATTTTTTAATATTGGTAATAGGCCATATATTCTGGATACGTCTATTAACGAGTAACTTAGTTGTCTTGTCATGTAAGCACAGTTACCCTCGTTGTAACCTTGGATAAATACATCTTCAAATGTTGTTAGTTCACTAATTGGAGGTATATAGTTTTGAGATTTTATTAAGTCCCATAATTTATCATCAAATGGTTTTATCATGCTTGGATCTAATTTTAAGATAGTAATTATTTTATTTCTAAAATCTTCGTTATTTTTAAGTTGATTTCTTAATAAGTTGAAACATTTATAATCTTTTTTATCACTTGGTATTAAAAGTTGTTCTATGTCCATAATATCAATCCTTTATAAGTTTTTATAATACTAAAAAAAATTTGATTTAGCAATATTTATTTTAAGAAAAGATTATCTTGGTAATAATATATTGGTGGGTGTAATGGATATATTTTGGATAAATGGATATTATTTGGATAAAGAACAGATTGAGGCAATTACTTCTGTAGATAAATATATATTATTATTAGCGGGAGCAGGAAGTGGGAAGACTACTACTATTGTGGGGAAAGTTAGATATTTAATTGAAGATAAAAAAATTAAAGATGAAGATATTTTATGTGTTTCTTTTACTAATAATGCGGTTTTGCATTTAAAAAAGATATTTGATGATTATAAATATAATGTTCAAATATTTACTGTACATAAGTTGGCTTTAAATATAATTAGTGATTATACTTATTTTTCTGTTATGGAAAGTGGTTATTTATCTTATATTATTAATGAATATTTTTCAGCAATTATTTTATCTGATGTTTTGATGATAAAGTGTGTTTTGGCATATTTTTTTAAGTTTTGTACTGGAGATGTAGTAGAGTTTTATAAGAGTTTTTTTGTTAGTAATAAAGATAAGTTTAAAAAATTATATAATGATATTGAAAGAGTTATTAATTTATATAAAACTTTTATGTATGATAGTAATTATTGGTTTTATATATATAATAATGTTGGGTTTAGAGATAAGATTTTAATTATTTTAATTTATAAGATTTATTTAATTTATGAAGAAGAGTTAAAGAGTTGCTCGATGATAGATTTTTCTTCGATGATAAAAAATGCTATTGAAGTTATTAAAAAGTATGGTCTTAAGAAAAAATATAAGTATGTAATTATAGATGAAGCACAGGATATGTCTAAATTAAGATTTGAATTTATTGATAGTATTGTTAAGAAAAGTAATGCTTCTTTATTTATGGTTGGAGATGATTATCAATCTATTTATAGGTTTAGTGGTAGTGATTTAGATTTGTTTTTAAATTTTAGTAAAATATATGGGGGTATTGTTAAAAGAATATCGATGACTTATAGAAATTCTAATGAACTTATTAGAGTTTGTTCACATTTTATTATGAGAAATCCAAGACAACTTAAAAAGAATTTATGTTGTTTAAAAAGTAATTTAAAACCTTTTAAATTTGTTTTTTATTCTAATATTAGAGTGGCTTTTAGAAAGATTATTGATAGTTTAAGTGGAAAGATTATGGTTTTATCTAGAAATAAATTTGATATTAAAGATATATTAGATAAAGATATGATATTGTCTAATGATAAGATTATTTATAAAGAAAATAAAGATATTAGTTATTATACTGTTCATGCTTGTAAAGGTATGGAAGCTGATTATGTTATTTTGATTAATAATAGAAATGATTGTTATGGATTTCCTAGTAAAGTTAAGAATAGTAAAATATTTAAATATTTTAATCAAGATGATAAGTTTTGGTATGAAGAAGAGCGAAGACTTTTTTATGTAGCACTTACAAGGACTAAAAATGATGTTTTTTTGTTAATACCTTGTTTTAATTTTTCAATATTTATTTGGGAATTTATTATTTATTATCGAAAATATATAGAGTTTAGTTTGATTAGGTGAGTATTTACAGATAAATTTTTATGTGTTACAATACTGATGATTTTTAGGAAGTGAAAAGATTATGGTTGCTTTTGTTAGTGGGTGTTCTTCTTTTATTGGGAAAGAAGTTGCTATTGCTTTGGCTAAAAGAGGGGTTAATATTGTTTTACATTATTATAAAAGTAAGGAAGATGTTATTAAATTTGAAAAGTATATAAAAGATAATTTTAAGGTTGATACTTTAGTGGTTAATGGTGATATTAGCAAAGAAGAAGATGTTAAAGAAATGGTTGGTTTGGCAATTAAAAAGTTTGGTCATATTGATATTTTAGTTAATAATTCAGGAATTTGTAATGATAGTTTGTTTTTTGATAAAGATGTAGAAAGTTTTAGAAGAATTTTAGATGTTAATTTAGTGGGAAGTTTTTTACTTAGTAGGGAAGTTGCTAAGTTCATGTTAGAAGATGAAAAAGGCACTATTATTATGGTTTCTTCTAATAATGCAATTGATTCATATTATCCAGAGTCATGTGATTATGATGCTTCAAAAGCAGGGATGATAAATCTTGCTCATAATATGGCTAGAGAGTTTGCTCCTTTTATTCGAGTTAATACCGTGGCTTTGGGGTGGATTAAGACAAAGATGAATAAAGATTTAGATGAAGAGCAAATAGAAAAAATAAATAAGACTATTTTGTTAGAAAGATTTGGAGAAGCTTGTGAGGTTGGAAAAGTTATAGAATTTTTAGCAATTGATGCAAGTTATGTCAATGATGCGGTTATAAGAGTTGATGGTGGTGTTAAAAATGGATATTGATAGCTTATTTTTAGATTGTGAAAATGATGTTAGAGAACAATTTTTGAAAGTAGATGCAATAAAAAGAAAAAATAGTTGTAAAGTGTTGGAAGCATTTATTAAAGAGGGCGTTAGTGATTCTTGCTTTAATCAGACAACAGGATATGGTTATGATGATTTAGGAAGAGAAGTAATCGAAAAGATATTTTGTGATATTTTTAAGAGTGAAGATGCGTTGGTTAGAAGTCAATTTATTTCTGGTACTCATGCTCTTACTGTTACTTTGTTTGGGCTTTTAAGACCTAATGATTTATTACTTAGCATTACAGGACGACCATATGATACTTTGCATGAAGTTATTGGAATTGTCGATAATCCAAGTTCTTTAAAATCTTTTAATGTTAAGTATGATGAGATAGATTTGGTGGATAATGATTTTGATTATGAAGAAATAGAAAAGTATTTAAAAGAAAGATTTGTAAAAGTTGTTCATATTCAAAGATCTAAAGGTTATTCTACTAGAGAAAGTATAGCAATTAGCAAAGTGGAAAAGGTTTGTAAGTTAATTAAAAAGATTAGTCCTGATAGTATTATTATGGTTGATAATTGTTATTGTGAGTTTGTTAGTGAGGTTGAACCTATTGAAGTTGGTTGTGATGTTGCAGTTGGCTCGCTTATAAAGAATTTGGGAGCTGGTATTGCTCCAAATGGAGGATATGTCGTTGGAAGAAAAGATTTGATAAATCTTGTGGCAGAACGTCTTACAGCACCCGGAGAGGGTAAGGAAGTAGGACCAACTTTAGGAATTAATAAAAGTTTTTTACAAGGAATTTATTTTGCTCCATTAGTGGTTAGTGAAGCTTTAAAAATAGCTATTTTGACTTCTAGAGTTATGGAAAGGTTAGGATATAAAGTAAGTCCTAGGTATGATGAAGAAAGAGTGGATATTGTTCAAAATATTATTTTTGGCAATAGAAATGATTTAATTAATTATTGTCGTGGTATTCAAAGTGGAAGTGCCATTGATTCTAAAGCTTTGGTTTTGGAAAGTGATATGCCGGGATATAAAGATAAAATTGTTATGGCCTCAGGATCATTTATACAGGGCTCTTCAATCGAGTTATCTTGTGACGGTCCAGTTAGAACGCCTTATATTGCCTATCAACAGGGTGGTTTATCCTATGAATATGGTAGATATGGGGTTATGAAAGCTGTTAATTATTTATTGGATAAAAAAGATTGTAAAAATTAACAACTAATGGTAGAATAGTAAATGTCGAAAAGACATTTTATGGTCCGTTGGTGAAGTGGCTTAACACATCACCCTCTCAAGGTGACATACACGGATTCGAATTCCGTACGGACTACCATTAGTATTTTAGCCTTCGGGCTTTTCTTTTGTTTGACATTTTTGGATAAATGTGATATAATTTACTAAGTTTTAAGGGGGATGTTAAAATGATTTTAAATGAAGAACAAAGACAAAAGGTTAGTTCCTATGATGATTTCTATGATTATGTAGATATGTTAAAATCAGATATGGATTGGTATGAAAGAAGTGGTTTTAGCAATAAAATAATGCATTTAGGATTAGATAATGGAGAAAGATTAAGGGTTAGTTTTTCTTTGTCATCTATTGCTCATTTATTAGGTATTCAAGTTGAATATTTAAAATCTACTGGAGTTTATTCAAAAACTGCGACTGCTTATTCTATTATTAAAAGTATTATTAGTAATCCTATCAAGATAGCTAATTTAGTTGCTTGTGGATATCTTACTTGGGATAAATTTCTTTCTGATTTTGCTTTTGTAAAAGCTAATAGTTTTTGTAGAATGTTTAGTTATTTAGATGATATAAAGTTTATTTGTAAATATGATAAGTCTTCTAGTTATACAACAGGTTATAGTGCTTTGGATGGAGATTATTATGTTGCTTATCAATATAACGACGGATTATTAATAGTGGGACTTAAAAAAGATGGAGAGTATTATAAACCAATTACTAATAGATATGTTAGTAATGATGATAAGTTTTTAAATGTTTTATTAACTAATCAAGTTGTTACTGTTCCTAATTATGTTTATATGTATTATTTAGCTACTAATACGTATGGAAATAAATTTACAATTTTTCAAGATAAGAAAATTCAAATGTTGGCAGATGCTAAAGAATATGCGGATACATATCAAGCAACTTGTGATGTAAGCCTTGGTTATTCTTATGCCCTTGGCTCTTTAATAAGGGCTAGAAATGAAAAAATTGCTATGAAAGAAGCAATTAATTGTATATTACAAGCTCGTCCTGTTACAAATTTCACTGATTTGCCTATTGAATTAACTCAAGCAATTGAAGAATATAATAAAAGTTTACATACACAGCTTGGTGTTGTAAGAGAAAGAAAGGAAAACTAAGAAGTTTTCCTTTTTTTATAAATATTTTTTTAAAGCAGTCATATTATCTTTTTGAAACTCGTAAAAATCTTTAGCTAACTTTTTAACTTTTCTTGATAAGTCTTCATCATTGTTTTTTATTTGTTTTTCAATATCTAGACTACCCATTGAGATACCTTTTATTAACATATCAGCGATTCTTGGGTCACTGTTATCTTTTTTAACTATTTCTGTGATACCCATTTTAGCAGCCATTTTTTTCATGGTGGATTCTTCTTTTAAAGTTAGTTTTAGATCTTTGGCTAATTTTTTACAATCTTTTTCATAACGTTTGTAACCACTTGTTATGTTAGCTATATCATTTTTAATTTTATTATCTTTGTTGTTTATAGTATTTAGTAAAGTTTCTAGTGTATAGATAGCCATTGTAGTATCAGTATAAATTGCTTTAATTAAAATTTTATCATTATTCATATTGCACCTCTAGTAGTAGTGTGGTCAAATGTTGGTAAATAATACTAATATTTGTTGAATATGGTTTTAAAAATAGATATAATTAGTTTAGTATATATGGAGGAAAGTTATGACTGATTATGAGATTTTTAAAAATACAAAGTTATTACCAATAGAGAAAGTTTTAGAAAAATATGGTGTAAGTAGTGATGAAGTTATTCCTTATGGAAAATATATGGCTAAATTAGATCTTAAAGAAGTTAAGCCAAAGGGTAAATTGATTTTGGTTACTTCTACTAATCCTACACCTTATGGAGAGGGTAAGACTACTTTAGCAATTGGTATTTGTGATGCTCTTTGTAAAAATGGTTATAAAGCAATGTTGGCATTAAGAGAGCCTTCACTTGGACCTGTTTTTGGTACTAAAGGAGGAGCAACTGGAGGAGGACAGACACAAATTGCTCCAATGGATGATATTAATCTACATTTTACTGGAGATTTTCATGCAATTACTAGTGCTAATAATTTGATTGCAGCAGTTATTGATAATCATATTTATCAAGGAAATGAATTAAAGATAGATAAAGTATATTTTCAAAGATGTCTTGATTTAAATGATAGAGCTTTAAAAAGTGTTACTTTACAAGGTAGAACAGATCATTTTACTATAACAGCAGCGTCAGAAATAATGGCAATTTTTACTCTTTTTAAAGATGAAGATGATTTAAGAAGAAGACTGGATAATATTTTAATTGGAGAAGATGTTAATGGTAAACCTATTTACTTAAAACAACTTGGTGTCACAGGAGCAGTTATGGTTTTATTAAAAGATGCGATTAAACCTAATGTTGTTCAAACTTTGAAAGGCAATGCTGCTATAGTACATGGTGGACCTTTTGCTAATATTGCTCATGGTTGTAATAGTGTTGTGGCTACAAAAATGGCTATGTCTTTAAGTGATTATGCTATTACTGAAGCTGGTTTTGGCAGTGATATGGGAGCTTTAAAGTTTTTGGATATAAAGTGTAGTCAAAATAATATTTATCCTGATTTAATAGTGGTTAATTCTACTGTTAGAAGTTTAAAATATCATGGTAATGGTGTTTTAGAAAAAGGGATAGAAAATTTAAAATTCCATATTCTTAATATGAAACAATTTCATGATAATGTTTTGGTTATAATTAATAGATTTACTACTGATACAGAAGAAGAGATTAACTATTTAAAAGATTATTGTGAAAAGCTTGGAGTTAAGACTCTTGTTAGTAATATGTACAGTAATGGTGATAATGATACAGAAGATTTAGCTAAGACAATAGTTTCTTATGCTAATAAAGAGAATACTAAAAGATGTCATATTTATGATTTAGAAGATGATATTTTTGTAAAGATAGATAAGTATTGTAAAAATATTTTTCATGCTAAAGAAGTGATTTATAAAAATGATACTAGAAAACGATTAGAAAATTTACCTGAACAATATAAAAAATATAGAATATGTATTTCAAAGACACCACTTTCAATAACGGATGATAAAAATGTGTTAGGATATCCAAAAGATTTTGTAATGACTGTTACAGATATTAAGATTAATTCTGGATCAGAGTTTATTACTATATTAATGGGTAATGTTTTGACGATGCCTGGGTTATCTAAAGATGCTAATTATTTACATATGGATTATCGTAATGGTAATATAGAAGGATTATTTTAAGAAAGTAAAACTCTCAATTTATTTTGAGAGTTTTTTAGATAAGTTTTTTATTTTTAAAGTTTTTTCAATGACTTTTAAATCACTATATTTTTTATATTTATTTTTATAGGCCATGTAGTTATCTAGGCCTTTTCCTAAGATTAGAATTATATCGTTTTTCTTAGCTAGTTTAATGGCTTTTTTGATAGCTTTTTTTCTATTTTTTATGTAAATAACATTATTTTTTGTTAAGTCTTTGGACATATCTTTAAAGATTATAGATAGTTTTTCATTTCTTGGATCATCTTTTGTAAATATAGCTATCTTGGAATAATCAGAGACTAGTTTACCTATTTCTTGTCTTTTTTCTTTATATCTATTCCCAGCACAACCTACGATACAATATAAGTTTCCTAGACAAATACTTTTGACGTAATCTAAAATTTGTTTGGTAGCATAAGTTGTGTGGGCATAGTCTAAAATTATTTTAAATTTTTTTGTTTCGATGATATTTATTCTTCCTTTGATAGGTTTTAAAGTTTTAATTTTACTAATTATATCATTGATATCAAATCCTAAAGAGATTAAACAAGCAATACTACATACTAAGTTATAAACATTAAATGTACCTAATAATGGACTGTTTATAAAATATTTTTTGTCTTGATATTTTAAAATAAAAGTAGTGTTTTCATAAGTTGTTTTTACATCTTCAAAAGAAAAGATAGCATTAGGGTTTGTTCCATAGGTAAGAAGTTTAGCATTGCTTATATTTTTAAATTCATCAAAGTAGTCAGTATCAGTATTTAATATTTTTATACTATTTTCGTCTAAGTAGTTAAATAAAATTTTTTTACAATTTTTATATTCTTCAAGACTATTATGAGCATTTAGGTGTTCTTTTGTTATATTAGTTAGTATAGCTATTTTATATGGTAAGTTATAACATCTATTTTGTTTTAGTCCTTCACTGGAACACTCCATGACTAAGTATTTATAGTTTAAATCTTTGATATATTTAGCATATTTTATAGTTTCTTCTAGAGTAGTGGTGGTGTTTTTTGAATTTATTTTGGGGTGTTTAGGGTTAAGACCATTAGTACCTATGTTGGCACATTTATCAAATTCATCTAAGAGATTTTTAATGATTGTTGCTACAGAAGTTTTACCATCTGTACCAGTTATACCTATTAAAGTTAGATTTTTAAAGGGGTTTTGGTAGTAATCATTTAATATTTGATAGTAAGAAGATAGTTCATTATCTACTTTTAAGATGGGACAGGGTAATGTAAGATTTACTTGTTTGTTAGTTATTATTAAAGAAGCTTTCTTTTTGGTGGCATCCTTGATATATTTTTCTTTTAGTTGTTGGTTTTCTACAGTGGAGATATAGATATCATTTTTCTTTATTTTTTTAGAGTTATTTTTTAGTTTCATTACATCATATGCAGACTAGACTGATATTCTAAAAAGCCGTCTTTAGTGGTGGTGTTTAATTTTTTTTCTAATTCATTTACTTTGTTTTCTAAAGTATTTATTCTTTTTTCAATAGTTTGAAAGTCATTGTTATAATAGGGCATTAAACCTTGTTGATTAGGAAAAAATGAGTAGTTGTAGTTTCCACTTCCCATGATTGGACTAAGATTCATGGGGTTAAAAAAGGGATAAGCCATTGTATTCAAATTTATCACTCCTAACGTACTACAATATATTATGTTTATATTATAGTTTTGGCATGGGCTAGACTTTATAATTACTATTTGATAAAATAAATACTGGTGATATTTTTTGAGACTTCGTAATGTAAAAGATAAAGAAAATGTTTTAGAAAATGCTAAAAATTATATTGATAATCCAGAAAGATTATGTGGAAAATGGCAAGAAGAGTTTAAAAATAATAATGATATTTGTGTTGAAATTGGAAGTGGAAAGTGTCATTTTATAAAACAAATGGCTAGGAAGTATCCGGATATTAATTTTGTTGCTATTGAAAGAAATCGTTCTGTTTTAGCATTGGGCTTAAAAAATGAAATAGAAGATAATGATTTACCTAATTTAAGGTTTATTAATTATAATGCAGCTTTGATTGATAAGATTTTTAATAGAGAAGTTAAGACTATTTATCTTAATTTTTCTGATCCTTGGCCAAAGAGTAGACATTGTAAAAGAAGACTTACTCACGAGGTGTTTTTGAAAAAGTATGATGTTGTGTTTAAAGATGAAAGAAAGATTATTCAAAAGACGGATAATTTAGAGTTTTTTGCTTTTTCTATTGAATCTTTATCAAAATATGGATATGTCTTAGAAAATGTTATTGTTGATTTGCAAAAAATAGAAAATAATGATAATATAGAAACAGAATATGAAGTAAAGTTTAAGAAGAAAGGCTGTAAAATTTATAAGTTATTGGCTATAAAAAAATAAAAAATTATTAAAAATAATTTAAATATAGAAAACTATCTGATATAATTAGAGGTGGATAATGAAGAAGAAATATTTCTTTGTACTTATCATTTTACTTTTAGTTTTTGTATGTGGCTGTTCTAATGTACAAAATTTAAGTGTTGATGAGGCTATAGATAGAGTAATTGGAGTAGAACATAAGACATCTGTTGCTTTAAATGGATATAAGTTTTATCTTCCAAAGGGTATGACTTTATTAAATGATGCAAATGGTAATAATGTATTTTATTCTTCTTATGAAAAGTATTATTTATATGTTGATTTATTAAGTTATTATAATAAAAAATATATTGATTATGAACTTGATTTAGAGGATAATATATATTATAGAGATTTAAGTTCTGATGATAAGAAAGGCTATATTTTAGTTAAGAAAAGTGATGATAAGTTCTTGCTTAATATTTATTATAATTATGCAAAGATTGAGGTATTAACTAGTGATTATAAGATGGCTATTATTAAATCTTTATTGGTTTTAAATAGTATTTCATATAATGATAAAATTATTGAAAGTATGGTTGGGGGAAATGCTTTAAATTATGATGAAGAAGAGTTTTTATTAAAACAACCAGAGGATAAAGATATGAATCAAGATTCTTTACAATATGATGGAGATTATGTGGATACAGAAAATGAGTTGCCAGATGAAGATATAATAGCAGTTCAAAGTGAATAACCATAAGAGGTGGGAATATGAAATTATTAGATAAGTTAAAAACAGTTTTATTTGAAGAAGATGAAGAAGAAAAAGAACAAGAAAAACAAGAAGATGTTGTTATTAATGATGAGACAAAAACTTTTTCGATTGCACACAAGGTTGATGTGGAAAGAACTAATAAAGAGATAGCAAATGATTCTAAAACTTTAAATAGTGTTGATAGACAAGAGAAAAAAGCACCGATTATTTTTGAAGATGAAGATTTTTTAAGTGATACAAAAGAAATTTCTTTTAAAGAGCCTTTTAAGAAAGAAGAAGCAGTTTTATATGGGGGATATGAGGTAAAAGAAAAAGAAAGAGTAAAAGAAAAGTTTAAACCGTCACCAATATTATCACCAGTTTATGGTATTATTGAAACAAAAGAAGAAAAAGAAGTTACAGATAATAGTAAGTCTTTAGATCATTTATTTTCTTCAGAAAGAAAGAAAGATATAAGTTTTGATGAGATTAGACAGAAAGCCTATGGAGATGTTGGGGTAAAAGAACAAGAAGATGATGATGAACAAGTTATATATGATATGAAAAATGATGATACCCCTGGGATTGAAAAAGTTACAATTGGAGATGCCGAAGAGTATTTTGAAGATTTGGGATTAGAATATGAAGTTGATTATAAAGACGCTTCAAAAGAAAAAGAAAAGATGACAAGAATTAAGAAAAACCAAGAGCTTTCTAGAAAGTTAGAAAAAGAAGAAGAGGATAAGCCTTTAGAAGAGTATGATAAAGTAGATGATGATTATTCTATAGAAGATTCTTTGGTAGAAGAAAAAGAAGAAAAGGAAGAAAAAGAACAAGAAGATGACACTATTAAGAAAATTATTAATAAAAAAGATTTAAAAGATGAAGAAGATATGGAACTTCCTGAAGAAAAAAATTTGTATGATTTGATTGATATGATGTATGATAATAAATAAGGAGAATAATTATGGGTGTTAATGAAGTGTTATTGATGATATTACTTGGCTTATCTTGTGTTTTAGTGGCTGTTTTAATTGTTTTAGGTATAAAATTATTATATAGTTTAGGAAAATTGAATATAATATTAAATGACATCGAAGGTAAGTTAAAAAATGTTAATGATGTTTTTTTGGCAGTAAATGGTTTTACAACAATGGTTTCAAATGTTACAGAAAGTATTTTTGGAAAAGTAGTAAGTGTTATTAATAAGTTAGTTGGTAAAAAGGAGGATACTAATGAGTAAAAGAAAAACAGTTGCTAGTTTATTAACTGGTATGGCAGTAGGTGTAGGGTTAGGATTTTTATTTGCACCAGAAAAGGGGAGTGTAACAAGACAGAAATTAAAAGAAAAAGTAGATGATGCTGTTAATAAGCTTAAAGATATCGATGCCGATGAGGTAAAAGAAGATATGTTAAAAAGAATAGAAGATATTAAAAAGGAACTTCAAGATTTGGATAAAGAAAAAGTTTTGAAAGTTGCTAAAGAAAAATCTCAACAAATAAAATCTAGACTTGAAGATCTTTTGGAAGAAGCTAAAGACAAAGCTACACCAGTTGTGGAAAAGTCTATTGAAAATTTAAGAGAATATGCTGTTAAAGTTACAAAAGAAGTTTTGAAAAAATTAGAAAAACAAGAAGAAGATAAATAGTTTGAATATGCTTTAAAAAGCATATTTTTTCTTTACTAAAAAAGCTATTTTTATTATAATTATTATAGGTGATAATGATGAATCCTAAAGAAAGAATGAAGCAGTTAGTTGATATTTTAAATGAAGCAAATTATGAGTATTATATTTTAGATAATCCAAAGTTATCTGATTTTGAATATGATAGATTTATGCAAGAGTTGCAAGAGCTTGAAGAAAAAAATCCAGATTTAGTTTTACCTGATACTCCTACTAAAAGAGTGGGCTCTAGTGTTGTTAGTGAATTTAAGAAAGTTTCGCATTTATATCCGATGTTATCTTTAGGTAATGTTTTTAATGAAGATGAGATTATTGCTTTTGATGAGAGAATTAAAAAACAAGGATTTAATCCAACTTATGTCTGTGAATTAAAAATAGATGGATTGGGTGTTGATCTTATCTATGAAAATGGGGTATTAGTACGTGGTGCCACAAGAGGAGATGGGGTTGTTGGAGAAGATATAACTTCTAATGTGAAAACTATTAAGACAATACCACTTAGACTTAAAGAAGATGTTTCGATTGAAGTTCGTGGAGAAATTTATATAGATAAAGAAGACCTTATTAGAATAAATAAAGAACGAAAAATGGAGGGTTTAGAATTATATCAAAACTGTAGGAATTTAGCAGCGGGATCAGCAAGACAATTAGATTCAAAGATTACTGCTAAAAGAAATTTAAAGAATTTTGTTTATAATTTACCTAATCCTGTGGATCACGGAATATATTGTCAAAGTGATGTTTTAAATTATTTTGAAAAACTTGGTTTTATGGTAAATCCTAAAAGAAGAGTATGTAAAAATATAAATGAAGTTATTGAATTTATAAATGAAATGACTTTAAAAAGAGAAGAACTTCCTTATGATATAGACGGTATGGTTATTAAAGTTGATGATGTAACAATGCAAGATAATTTGGGATATACAGCTAGATCTCCTAAATGGGCTGTTGCTTATAAATTTCCTGCTATGGAAGTTACAACTAGACTTAAAGATATTATTTTTACTGTAGGAAGAACGGGAAAAATTACTCCAAATGCGATATTGGAGCCTGTTAAGTTAGCAGGATCTACCATTAGAAGAGCAACTTTACATAATGAAGATTACGTTAAACAAAAAGATATTAGAGTTGGGGATATCGTGGCTATTAGAAAAGCAGGAGATGTTATTCCAGAAGTTGTTAAAGTTATTAAAGAAAGAAGAGAATATCCTTTAGATGAGTTTAAGATGATTGATGTTTGTCCTTTCTGTGGAAGTAAATTAATTAGAAAAGAGGAAGAAGCAAACCATTATTGTCCTAATCCTAATTGTGATGCTAGAAATATAGAAAAACTTATTCATTTTGTCAGTAGAAAAGCTATGAATATAGACGGTCTTGGAGAAAGAATTATTGAAGATTTTTATAATTTTGGTTATTTAAAGAAAATAACTGATATTTATGATTTGAAATATCGCCAAGAAGAGTTAAAGTCTTTGGAGGGGTTTGGTAGTAAGTCTATTAATAATTTATTAGATGCTATTGAAGAGTCTAAAAATAATTCTTTGGAACGTTTGTTGTTTGGGTTAGGAATTAGACATTTTGGAGAAAAGAGTGCTAAGATAATTGCTCAAAAATTTTCAAATATGGATTCTATTGTAAAAGCAACATTTGAACAACTTACACAGATAGTGGATGTTGGAGATATTATGGCTAAGTCTATTATTGAATTTTTTAATGACGAGGAAAATCTTAAATTGATTGAAGAGTTAAAAAAACGTGATGTCAATATGGAATATCATGGTAAAAAGACAGTAATTGATGAAGATTTTTATAATAAAAAATTTGTAATTACTGGAACAATATCTGTTATGCCTAGAGATCAAATAAAAGATAAAATAACAGAACTTGGTGGCATTACAACTGAATCTGTCAGCAAAAAAACAGATGTTGTAATTGTAGGGGATCAACCGGGAAGTAAATATGATAAAGCTAAAGAGTTAAATATAGAGATTTGGAACGAAGATAAATTACTGGAAATGTTTAATAAAAAATAATTGAAAGTTGGTGGAACATGAATAAAAAGGCATTTACTTTAATTGAGGTTTTGGCTGTTTTAGTTATTGTTTCTATTTTGTTAGCAGTGGTTATTCCGTCAACTTCTTATGCAATAAAAGAGGGTAAGTTAAAAAAATATGAAGCAGCTTATCAAAATGTTATTGACTATTTAACTTTATATAATTTAGATAAAGAAGATTTATTATGGAAAAGTAGTTATTGTAGTGGTAATGTTTGCAATGTGCCATATCAAAAACTTCTTGATAATTATAGTAATTTTAAAGTTTTAGATGAGTGTGTTATTAGTGGGTTAACTATTAAGAAAGATAAAAATAATTTTGATTATAAAGCTTGTATGGTTTGTAAAGAAAAGAATTTAGTAATTTTTAAGAAAGATGATTGCAAATAAACAAGTTTTGAAAAAAACTTGTTTTTAGTTTATAATGAAATAGGTGATAAACATGAAGAATATAGTGGAAAAGATACAGACTTATGCTTTGGAAGAGTTAATGGGAGAAAGATTTGGAAAGTATTCTAAATATATTATTCAAGATCGTGCGATTCCTGATGTTAGAGATGGTTTAAAACCAGTTCAAAGAAGAATACTTTATTCAATGTATATAAATAAAAATACTTATGATAAACCTGCTAGAAAAAGTGCTCAAACTGTAGGAAATGTTTTAGGTCATTTTCATCCACATGGAGATACATCGGTATATGACGCAATGGTTAGATTATCCCAAGATTGGAAAATGGGACTTCCTCTTATCGATATGCAGGGTAATAATGGATCTATTGATGGTGATAGTGCAGCAGCATATCGTTATACTGAGGCAAGACTTGCTAAAGCAAGTAATGATCTTTTAAAAGAAATTGATAAAAATACAGTTGTTTTTGCTCCAAATTTTGATGATACAAGAATGGAGCCTACTGTTTTACCGGCAAAATTTCCTAATTTGTTAATTAATGGTACAACAGGTATATCAGCAGGATATGCTACTAATATACCTCCACATAACTTTGGAGAGATTATTGACGCTACTATTAAAAGAATTGATAATCCTAACTGTAAAGAACAGACTATCCTTGATATTGTAAAGGGTCCTGATTTTCCTACTGGTGGTATTGCAATGGATTTGGAGGGTATTAGACAGGCTTTAACTACTGGTAAGGGAAGAGTTGTTGTAAGAGCTAAAACAGAGATTGTTAAAGAAAAAAATAAATATGTTATTGTAGTTAGTGAAATACCATATGATGTTTTAAAAGTAAATATTGTAAGAAAAATTGATGAAATAAGAATTGATCATAAGATTGAGGGTATTATTGAAGTAAGAGATGAATCAGATAAAGAGGGTTTAAGAATTGCTATTGAAGTAAAAAAAGAAGCAAATCCAGAAGTAATACTTAATTATTTGTTTAAAAATACAGAATTACAGACTTCATATAATTATAATATGGTTGCTATTGTTAATAGAAGACCAAAACTTTTGTCTTTAGTGGAAATAATAGATGCTTATATAGCCCATTATAAAGAGGTTATTGTCAATAGAACAAAGTTTGATTTAGATGTGGCTAAGAAAAGATATCATATAGTTGAAGGTCTTATGAAAGCTATTTCTATTTTAGATGAAGTTATTCAAATTATACGTAGTAGTAAGAATAAACAAGATTCAAAAGATAATTTAGTTAAGAAGTATGCATTTACTGATGAACAAGCTGAAGCTATTGTAACTTTACAATTATATAGATTAAGTAATACGGATATTACATTATTAGAAGAAGAGAAGAAAAATCTAGAATTTATAATTGATTCTTTAACAAAGATATTAAATAATGATGAAGAGTTACATACAGTTATGAAAAATGAACTAAAAGCTATGAAAAAAGAGTATGCAACTGAACGTAAGACATTGATATCTTTAGATGATGTTGATATTAAAATAGATCAAGAAGTATTAATACCTAAAGAAGAAGTTGTAACTTTAATTACTAAAGATGGTTATATTAAAAGAACAAGTAAAAGAGCTTATCTTGCTAATACAGAAGAGGCTTTTGTTAAAGAGCAAGACTATGTTATTGGACTTTTCTTTCAATCTACTTTGGATACAGTTTTGTTATTTACTAATCTTGGAAATTATTTGTATTTACCAGTTTATGAAATACCTGATATTAAATGGAAAACGTTGGGTAAACACATCTCTAATATTATTAAATTAGAAGAACAAGAACAGATAGTGGCAGCGATTCCAATTAAGAATTTTGATGTGGATAGCAATATTGTTATTGCCAGTAAAAATGGTATGATAAAGAAAACTTCTGTTAGAGAGTTTAAAGTAAGTCGTTATTCTAAACCTATTTCTTGTATGAAGTTAAAAGAAAATGATTCTGTTATCTCAGCTTTTGTAGCAGTGCATAGTGATATTATGGTTGTGACAAAGCATGGAAGTAGTTTATGGTTTGATGTTAATGAGATACCTGATACAGGAATTAAGTCAGCAGGTGTTAAATCAATTACTTTAAAAAATGATGAAGTTGTCAGTGCTTTAAATTTTGCTAAAGATCAAGAGTATGTGATAGTTATTACTGATAAAGGCAGTGCTAAAAGGGTTAGATTGGAAGAGTTTGAAAAACAAGTTCGTACTAGAAAAGGATTAACTATTCTAAAAGAAGTTAAGACTAATCCATATTGTGTGTTGTGTGCTTTAATGGCTTCGAATAAAGATTACATTGGAATTAAAACAATAGATTCTATTGAAACATTGAAAGCTACAGAAATACCTATATCAGATAGATATAAGACAGGCTCTACAATTGTTAAAAAACAAATTTTAGAAGCTTTTGTAATCTGTCAAGCAACTAGTGAAGTTATACCTGTTATAGAAGATAAACCGAAAGTAAATGAACAAATATCTTTACTAGAGATAGATGACGAATTAAAAAAGATAGATGATATGTTAAAGTAGTGAAACTTAAATATTTTACTACTTTTTTATTTTGTTTTTATAGTCTTTTTGATATAATTTTTGTAGGAGTAATTATGGAAATATTAGACTATATAAAAGATAAGACAATTATTGTTTGTAATTCTAGTTATAAAAAATATATTTTAGATAAAGTTAGTGATAGTGATAAGGTCTATCATCTTAAATTTTATAGTAGAAAAGATTTTATTGATCATTATTATTTTTCTTATGATTATTTAACTATTAGCTATGTAATGGAAAAATATAATGTGTCTTATGATACGGCTTGTATATATTTAAATAATTTAGTCTATGTTAATGGTGATAGTGATTTTAGTAATTTAAAATTTTTATATAACTTAAAAGAAGAATTAATTAGTGAAAAGTTACTTTATTTTGATGATAGTTTTACTAATTATTTAAAAGATTATCATATTTTATTTGTAGGGATACCATATTTTACTAAGTTAGAAGAAGATATGATAAAAAAATTAAAATTAACTAATTCTTTGGAAATTGTTAATGATAATAATAAATATGTTAGGGAAATAGTTTATCATGCAACTTATATGGAAGATGAGATTAGTTTTGTTTGTGATAGGATTTCATCTTTATTACATGACGGGGTGGATATAAATAGAATAAAACTATGTAATGTTAGTGATGACTATATTAATTGTATTGAAAAAATATTTGGTTTTTATAATATTCCTATTTGTTTTGATAAACATTATTTGTTTGGACTTAATATTGCTAAAGAGTTTTTAGATTTATATGAAGATAAGTCTTTAGAAGAAGTTATAGACATTTTAAAAGATAAATATGATAAGAGTCTTTTAAATAAGATTGTAAGTATTGTTAATAAGTATGTTTTAATAGAAAATAAAGATATTAAAAGACAGTTTATTATTCATGATATGAAGTGTAGTTTTGTAGGTGATATTCTTAATAATAGGGTTTCGGTTATTGATTTATTAAATGATTATATTGATAAAGATGATTATGTCTTTTTAATTAATTTTAATCAAAATGCTGTTTTAAAGTTTGTTAAAGATGAAGATTATATTACAGATGTAATGAAAGATAAGTTATTAATTGATTTAGTTAAAGATACTAATATTAAGATAAAAGAAGCTACTATTAAAAGATTATTTTCAATTAATAATTTAGTTATTAGTTATAAAGATGAAAGTTTTTATAATAGTTTTTATCCTAGTAATTTAATTAGTGAGTTAGGATTAAAAGTTGTTTTAGTTGATAAAAAATTAGTTAGTTATTCTAATTTATATTCTTCTTTAAAACTTGCTAGTATGCTTGATAATTTTATTATGTATGGACAAAAAGATGAAGATTTAGAAATTTTTTATAGTAATTTTCCTATTTTATATAGAAAGTATGATAATAGATACAGTATACTTGATGATGATTTTAAAAACTATTATAAAGAGGGATTAGTTTTATCATATTCTAATATGAATATGTATAATTTATGTAATTTTGCTTATTATGTTAGTAATGTTTTAAATTTAAATATTTATGAAGATAATTTTGCTAGTTATATTGGTAGTTTATTTCACTATGTTTTACAACATTATTTTAAAGATAATATTAGTATTTTAGATAGTGTTAATAGTTTTACTCTTAATAACAGAGAATTAAATGCAAAAGAGAATTTTTTTGTATCAAAGTTAGTTAAAGAGATAGAGTTTGTTGTTAATTCTATAGAAAAACAAATGAAGTTTTCTAGTTTAGATAAAGCATTATATGAAGAAAGAATAGTTGTAGATATAAAAGATGAAGTACCAGTAATTTTTAAAGGTTTTGTGGATAAACTTCTATATAAAGATGTTTTGGGAAAAAAGGTTGTAGCTATTATTGATTATAAAACTGGCAATTGTGATATTGATTTAAGTTTAAGTAAGTATGGTATTAATTTACAACTTCCTGTCTATTTATATTTAGTTAAAAATGGATTGGATAAAAATGTTATTTTTGCAGGATTTTATTTACAAAAAATACTAAATGATGTTCCTTTAATTGATAAAGATGAAGATATTTTAGTTAATAAGTATAAAAATTTAAAATTAAAGGGATATTCTAATAGTGATTTTGATATTTTGAGTTTATTTGATAAGTCTTATAAAGATAGTGAAGTTATTAGTTCTATGAAGATTAAAAATAATGGAGATTTTTATAGTTATTCTAAAGTTTTATCTAATTTAGAAATTGATAATTTAATTAATCTTGTTCAGGAACAAATATTAAAAACTAAAGAAGGTATTTTAAATAGAAGATTTGATATTAATCCTAAAAAAGTAGCTTTAGTTAATTTAGGATGTAGATTTTGTAAGTTTAAAGATATTTGTTTTGTTTCTTCTGGTGATGTTGTGGAACTTCAAAAAGAAAAAGATTTATCCTTTTTAGGGGGTGATGTTGATGCCTAATTGGACAAAAGAACAATTGGACGCAATTAATTTGGATGGTAGTAATATCATCGTTAGTGCGGGAGCAGGAAGTGGAAAGACTGCTGTTTTAACTAGTAGAGTTATTAGAAAATTAAAAAATGGTGTAGATATAGATAAATTACTTGTTTTAACTTTTACTAATGAAGCTGCTTTAGAGATGAAAGATAGAATTAGAACAGCAATTAGTAAAGAAGAGGATTTAAAAAAACAGTTAGATTATTTAGATCAAGCTTATATTACTACTTTTGATAGTTATGCACTTTCAATTGTTAAAAAATATCATTATTTACTTGGCGTTGATAAAAATGTAAGTATTGTTGATAGTAGCATTATTAATGTTTTAAAAAGAAAGTATTTAGAAAAGATATTTTTAGATAGATATGAAAAGCAAGATGAAAACTTTTTAAAATTAATTAGTGATTTTTGTAATAAAGATGATAAAGCTATTTTTAATGCTATTCTAAGTTTGGATAATAAATTAGATTTAAGATATGATAAAGTAAGTTATTTAAAAAATTATGTGGATAACTATTTTAATGATGATTATATTTTAAATTTGTTTAAAGAATATGAAAAGTTACTTTTAGATAAAGTAAAGTCTATAAAAGATGTTTTAGATGAGATAAAAGCTAAAGTAGATAGGGATATTTATTTAAAATATTATGTTTGCTTGGAACAAATTATTTCTTCTTCTAATTATTTAGAAATAAAAAATAATTGTAACATAAAGCTTCCTGTTATTAAAAATACATCTTGTATCGATGTAGAAAAAGAGAGTATAAAAGCTATTTTAGAAGAGTTAAAAAATGATTGTATTTTTGATAATTATGAGGAAATCTATAATATATATTTTTCCACATCACCATACATAGAAGCGATTATTAATATTATATTGGACCTTAATGTGAAGATATTAGAATTTAAGAAGAGTAAGAATACTTTTGAGTTTGTTGATATTTCTAAAATGGCAATTGATGTTGTTTTAAATAATAGTGATGTAAGAGAACAGTTAAAGAGTTTTTATAATGAAATTATGGTTGATGAGTATCAAGATACTAATGATTTACAAGAGATGTTTATTAGTTTGATTAGTAATAATAATGTTTATATGGTTGGAGATGTTAAACAGTCTATTTATAGGTTTAGAAATGCTAATCCAAAGATATTTAAAGATAAGTATGAAAGTTATGAAAAGGGTGAGGGAGGGCTTAAGATTGATTTAGTTAAGAATTTCCGTTCTAGAGAAGAAGTTTTAGATGATATAAATATATTATTTGATAAAGTTATGGACTCTTTTATTGGGGGTGCTAATTACAAAGAATCACATCGAATGGTTTTTGGTAATAATGCTTATTTGGATAATGGGGATAATCATTTAAATAATCATTTAGAAATATATAATTATGATAGTGAAGATAAAAGTTATTCTAAAGAGGAAAAAGAAATCTTTATTATAGGGCATGATATTAAAAATAAAGTTAGTAGTGGTTATCTTGTTTTTGATAAAGAGACTGGACTTTTAAGAAAAGTTAAGTATTCTGATTTTTGTATTATTTTAGATCGTGGTAAAGAGTTTGATAGATATAGACAAATATTTGAATATTTAGGAATTACTCTTAATGTTTATGAAGATAGTAAGCTTACTGTGGAAAATGATATTTTAGTTCTTAAGAATTTAATTAAACTTATTTTATTTATTAAAAATAATGTTAGTTTGAAAGATAAAGAATTATTATATTGTTTTGTATCTGTTGGACGTAGTTTTTTAATTGATTATAAAGATAGTGAAATATATAAGATTATTAATAATGTTGAACTTTTAAAAGAGTCTAGTTTATATACTAAGTGTGTTGATATTGCTAAAAGTATGGATAATTTAACTAGTGCTATGCTTTTAGATATGATTGTAGAAAAGTTTAATTATTATGAAAAGTTAATTAATGCTTTTAATATTTCTAAAGCTAATGTAAGAATTGATTATTTAAAAAATATTGCTTTTCAATTAGAGAATTTAGGTTATACTGTAGAAATGTTTTTAGAATATTTAGAAGATATGATTAATGATAGTGATAGTGATATTAAATATAAAGTTAATAATCATGATTTAGATAGTGTTAAGATTATGAATATTCATAAATCTAAGGGATTAGAGTTTCCTATTTGTTATTTTGCAGGATTTCATAAAGATTTTAATGTTAGTGATATAAAAGACAAGTTTTTATATGATAAAGATTATGGAATAATTACTCCTTATTATAAAGAGGGAATAGGTAGTTTTATTAATAAAAGATGTTATGCTTATAAGTTTTATCTTGAAGAGATTTCTGAGAGAATTAGACTTTTTTATGTAGCGGTTACTAGAGCTAGAGAAAAGATGATAATTGTTACTAGTTTTGATACAGAGGAAGAAGATAAGTCTATAAATGAAATGGTAAGTGATAGAAATAGATTAAAATATAGATCTTTTTTAGATATTATATCTTCGATTAAGAGTGATTTGGAAAAGTTTGTTGTTAATATTAATTTAGATGATATTAAGATGAGTAAAGATTATAAATTAATTAAGAGTGTTAACTATGAAGATTATATTGATAAAACAGATGTAGTTATAGATAAATATACTAATATAATAGATAGTGAAGTTTTGGAAAAAGAACACTTTTCTAAAGTAAATAATAATTTAATTACTAAAGATGAAAAAATTAATATGGATAAGGGTATTAAATTACATGAGATATTTGAAAGAGAAGACTTTTTAAATCCTAGTAATGATTATGTTAAAAGATTTCTTTTACATGAAGAGTTTAAAGATATTAATAAGGGGAAAATCTATAAAGAATATGAGTTTAGTTATAGTGATTTAAATGTTGTTTATAATGGAATTATTGACTTACTTATTGTGTTTAGTGATAGAGTTATGATTGTAGATTATAAGATGTATCATATAGAAGATGATTTGTATAATAAACAGTTGTTGGGATATAAAAATTATATTGCTAAGAAGTTTAATTTGCCTGTTGATACTTATTTATATTCTATTTTGAGTGATGTTTTAGAAAAGATTAGTTAGTACTTTTTATTTTTAATTATTTAGGTTATAATTATTTTAGAATAGAGGGGAATAATATGATAAAAAAAGATGAGTTAGTTAAGTTAAATGATTATTTTAATGCTTTAAATTATTTGTCTTGTGGGCAACTTTATTTATTAGATAATCCTTTGTTAAAAAGAAAGTTACAGATGTATGATATTAAGAATAAAGTTGTAGGACATTTTGGTACTGTTCCAGCTCAAAATTTTATTTATACGCATTTAAATAGAATTATTAAAAAATATGATTTAGATTTATTTTATATTTCAGGACCGGGGCATGGTGGAGAGGCTATGGTTAGTCAAGCTTATTTAGACGGGGTTTATAGTGAGATTTATCCTAATATTACACTTGATGAAGCTGGTATGAAAAAGTTGTTTAAACAATTTAGTTTTCCTAAAGGAATATCAAGTCATGCTGATGCAAAAGTACCGGGCTCAATCCATGAGGGAGGAGAGTTGGGATATAGTCTTGCTCATGCTTATGGAGCAGTTTTAGACAATCCAGATTTAATTGTTTGTTGTTGTGTGGGAGATGGGGAAGCAGAAACAGGACCACTTGCGGCTTCTTGGCATTGTAATAAATTAATTAATCCAAAGATTGACGGAACTGTTTTGCCAATTTTGAATTTAAATGGATATAAGATTGCTAATCCTACAATTTTGGGAAGGATGAGTAATGAAGAGTTAATTAGTTATTTTACTTCAATGGGATATCATCCTTATATTGTAAGTGGTAGTGATATTAATGTTCATAAGAAAATGGCTAATGTTTTAGATAAGATTGTCTTGGAAATAAAAGAGATTAAAAAAAGTAGTAGTAGACATATTATGTGGCCTATGGTTATACTTAAGACACCAAAAGGGTGGACAGGGCCAAAGTTAGTTGGAGGAAAAATGGTAGAAAACAGTTTTAGATCACATCAGATACCTCTTACTGTTGATAAGTTGCACCCAGAGAATTTGGAAATTTTAGAAAAATGGTTAAAGAGTTATAAACCAGAAAGATTATTTGATGAAAATGGTGTTTTAAAGAAAAGATTAAGAGATATGCTACCAGTTGGGGATAAGAGGATTAGTGCTAATATCCATACTAATGGAGGACTTTTATTAAAAGAGTTAGATGTTCCTAATTTTGAAGATTATGCTGTTAAGATTAAAAGACCGGGACAGATAAAAAAAGAAGATATGAGATGTCTTGGAAAGTTTGTTAGAGATATTATTGTTAGAAATCCTGATAACTTTAAAGTATTTGGACCAGATGAAGCTTTATCAAATAGATTAAATGCAATATTTGATGTCACTAAAAGAAAATGGAACGATAAGGTTTTACCAACTGATGAAGATTTGGCTAGTGACGGTAAGATTATTGATTCTATTTTGTCTGAACATGTAGTGGAGGGTATGCTTGAGGGTTATATTCTTACAGGAAGACATGGATTTATGCATAGTTATGAAGCTTTTATTAGAATTGTGGATTCAATGGCTAGTCAACATGCAAAGTGGTTAAAGGTTTGTAATGAACTTTATTGGAGAGAAGATATTGCTTCTTTAAATTATGTTTTAACTTCTCATATTTGGCAACAAGATCATAATGGTTATACACATCAAGATCCGGGATTTTTAAATCATTTAGCTACTAAAAAAGCTGATATTGTGAGGATGTATTTACCAATTGATGCGAATACGTTAATTTGTTGTTTTGATCATATTATTAAAACAAAAAATTATATAAATGTGGTTGTGGCTTCAAAACATCCTAGTTATCAATGGCTCGATATGGATAAAGCGAAAGAACTTTGCAAAGAGGGAGCAGGAATTCTAGATTTTGCGTCATGTGATGGGAAATGTGATGTTGTTTTAGCAGGGTGTGGAGATACACCAACTTTAGAAGTTTTAGCTTGTAAGAAGTTACTTACTGAATATGTTCCTAGTTTAAAGGTAAGGGTTGTTAGTGTTATTGATTTGATGAAATTAGATTCAAAACACCCACATGGTTTATCCGATTTAGAGTATGATAAGTTATTTACTGTAGATAAACCAATTATTTTTGCTTTCCATGGTTATCCTAATTTAATCCATGAACTTACTTATAAAAGAAAAAATCGTAATTTACACGTTCATGGTTATATGGAAGAAGGTGCAATTACAACACCATTTGATATGCGAGTTATTAATAAAATAGATAGATATCATTTAGCATTAGATGTCATGAAATACGTTAAAGATGTTCATGGAAAAGACACATTATGTAAATATTGTTATGAAATGCTTGATAAACATGATAAATATATTGCTAAGTACGGTATTGATATGAAAGAAGTTAGAGATTTTAAATGGAACGATTAAATGCCTTGGGGCATTTTTTTGTTAGGGTTGAAAAGATATAAATTTTGTAGTATAATATGAAGACAAAAGGTGGGATTTATATGGAAAATACAACTAAAAAGAAAAGAAATAGACTTCCTTGGAACGAAGCATATCAATATGCTAAAAAATATTATGAAGTGCATGGCAATTTGAAAGTGCCTCGTAATTTTGTTACTAGTGATGGATATAGTTTTGATTCAAACGGAAAGTTTCGTTTAGGTGAGTGGGTTTTTAATCAAAAATCATTAACCCCAAAAGATAGTGAAAGAGGTAAGTTATTATCTTTAATAGGATTTAATTTTGAGTATAAATATAGAAAAATTAAATGGGAAGATGGATATCAATATGCAAAAAAATACTATGAAATGCATGGACATTTGAAAGTGCCTTTTGATTTTGTTACTAATGATGGATATACTTATAATCCCGAGGGTAAAATACGTTTAGGTAAGTGGATTTTTAATCAAAAATCAATTATTTCAAAAAATAGAGAGAAAGGTAAGCTATTAGCTTTGATTGGGATGAGACTTCCTAAAAAAATTAATAATTTATCATGGGAAGAAATGTATAATTATGCCAAGAAATATTGTGAAGTACATGGTAATATAGATGTCCCTAGAGTATTTAGGACAGATGATGGATATACTTATAATCATGATGGAGAAATTGATTTAGGATCATGGATTTATTATCAGAGAAAAGTCGTAAGTCAAAATAGTGAAAAAGGTAAGTTATTATCTTTACTAGGCATGAGATTTTATAAAAAGTACACTATTATTTCTTGGGAAGAGATGTATAATTATGCCAAGAAATATTATGAGGTGCATGGTAATTTAAGAATACTTTCCACATTTAAGACAAATGACGGATTTACTTATGATCCTGATGGTAAAATTCATTTAGGTTTATGGATTTTTAATCAAAGACATAAAACACCAAAAGATAGTGAAAGGGGTTTAATGCTTTCTAAAATTGGTATGATTTGGAACTTTGAAGAAAATAAAAAGAAAGTTCAAGATTTATGTATAAAATATGGTATAGATTATCAAAAAAATAAAGCTTTATTAGATAATATTTCTATAGATATCTTAGAAGCAAGAGTTCAATTTTTAGGAAAACAAAATGACTTATTAATGAAAAATGATATATTAAATGATAATTATTCATTTTTTGAAGAAGATAAACCTTTAGTAAGAAAAAGATAGATAATAAAAACAATGCTTGGCATTGTTTTTATTTGGTGTTTTTTCTTTGATATTCTTTAATTAGTTTATCAGTATAATTTTCTTCTGTAATGTTACTATTAATCATATAATAATCTATTAATTTATTAGTCATCTCTATGTAAATATTTATTGCTTGTTCAATATTACCTTTTTTAATATCTTCAATTGAAGGAATTATATAGTAATTTAAAAGATACCCTGCTATTAAAACTCTATTTTTATCTTCTTCCAAGTTTTTAACAATTTTAGGTCCTGTTAAGCGATATTCTTCTAGCATAGTAAAGCAATCAACTTCTTTTTTTAAATAATTATCTCTAAATGCTCTTAAAAAATTAAGATAATAACAATCTTTAGGATATTTTAATATTTCACAGACAGCAGTTGTTATATAGCAGTTTCCTCCCATAGAAATAGGACTAGTTGTAGATGTTCTATATTGGAATTTACCACAGGTTGTATCTTGTAATGGATAATATTGGTGGTTTTGGGTGCAATAATAATTGCCAGATCTTGAATCATTTAAATCTAAATATATACATTCTGAACATGTTTTCATAATCTCACCTTTTTTTGTTTTTATATTTTATATAATTTATTTAAATTTGTCAAATATAAATAGTTTTATGATATAATTTTGTTAGATTTGGTGATTGATATGAAAGTTGAATTACTTGCTCCAGCAGGAGATATGGAAAGTTTAAGAGCGGCAGTTATGTATGGTGCTGATGCTTGTTATATTGCTTTTAAAAAATATGGTGCTAGAAAGTTTGCTAAAAATTTTACTTTTGAAGAAATTGATACGGCAATAAAGTTTTGTCATTTATATGGGGTTAAATTATATGTGACAGTTAATACATTAGTTTATGAAAATGAGGTTGATGATTTTTTAGAGTGTATTTCTAAGTTACATAGTATGGGTGTTGATGCAGTTATAATGCAAGATTTAGGTATGATTGATCTAGTACATAAAATGTTTCCTAATTTGGTTATTCATGCTTCTACTCAGTGTGATAATCATAATAGAGAAAAGTTAGAACTTTTAAAAAATTTAGGGGTAAAAAGAGCTGTTTTAGCAAGAGAAATGTCAATTGATGAAATAAAAAAATTAGATGTTGATATTGAAAAAGAAGTTTTTATTCATGGAGCAATGTGTGTTAGCTATTCGGGACTTTGTTATTTTTCTTCTTCGATATTAAATAGAAGTGGTAACAAGGGAGAGTGTGCTGGTATGTGCAGATTGCCATATAGCTTGTATGAAAATGGTAAAAAGTGCAATCTAGGTGGCGATTATATTTTTAGTATGAAAGACTTGGGAGGTTTTTCTTATTTAAAAGAATTATTGGATTCAAATGTTACAGCATTAAAAATTGAGGGTAGGATGAAATCAAGTTACTATGTTGGATTTGTAACATTTTTGTATCGTAAATTAATAGATGAATATTATAAAACATCTTTAGTAAAAATAACAGATGAAGACTTAGAGAAATTAAAGAAATTATATTATCGTGGTTTTTGTTCTGGATATTTGAAAGAAGATAATTATAAAAATTTAGTTTCTTTTGATAGCCCTAATCATAAGGGTGTTTTGTTAGGGAAAGTTTTGGATATTTCTTCAAAAATAAAAATTAAATTAGCTTGTGATTTAAATCAAAATGATGGAATTAGGTTTTCTAATAATGAGGGGATGATTGTTAATTATTTATATGATAGTAAGGGCAAATTAGTTTCTTTTGTTAAAAAAGGTGAAGTGGCATACGTTGATAATAAAGTTAATTTAAAAGAATTTAAAGATGTTTATAAAACTTTGGATTATAAGCTTATAAAAGAGGTTGGTAATCTTCCTAAAAGAGTTGTTCCTATTTCTTTTAAAGTTAAGTTAAAAGTAGGAAGTAATCTTGTTATTAGCATTAGTGATGGTGTTAATAGTTTTACTAAAGAGGGTGTAGTAGTTGTTAAAGCAATTAAAAAAAGTGTTAGTAAAGAAGATATTATTGAAAAATTAAATAAGTTAGGTAACAGTGTTTTTTCTTTAGAGAAAGTAGATATCGACTATGACGAGGACGCTTTTGTTCCTATTAGTGAGATTAATAAGTTAAGAAGAGATTTAGTTTTATTACTTACTAGGGAAAGATGTAAAAATAAAGTTTGTTATGTTAAATGCAAGGTTAATTATGATTTAGATAAAGAAGAAGTTCTTAGTCCTAAAGTTGTTGTTTCTTCATTAAGAGAAGATACTATTAAAGAGAGTTTAGGACATGATGTGATGATTTTTACAAAAAATTATCCTTTATATTTAAAATATAAGGATAAAGGCGTTTTATATGAAACACAAAGAGTTGCTAATAAGGTATATGATGTTAAAGATGATGTTTTGCTTGAAGATATTAGTATGATTGATAAATATAAATCTTCTTATTCTGGAGTTTATTTAAATGTTGTTAATTCTTATACAGTTAGACTTTTAAGAAGATTGAAAGTAAGAGTAGTTGGTTTATCTTTTGAAAATGATATTAACAATATTTTGTTAATTATGAAAAATTATAAAGAGCGATATGGAATAGAAGCTCCAGTTATGGTAATGATGTATGGTAAGGTAGAATTAATGATTATGAAATATTGTCCTATTAATGCTATTTGTTATAAAAATGGTGCTTGTAATTTGTGTTTAAAAAATAAATATGAAGTTAAAGATAGAAATGGTAAATTTTATTCTTTTCTTACTAATGAGGGAAGTATTAGTCTTTTACATTATAAACCGTATACACTTTATCAATATTTTGATAAAATCAAGTCTAGTATTTACATATCATTTACTAATGAAAATATAGATGATGTAAAAGAAGTTTTGGATAAAATTAGTTAATTATATTTCAAAAGTTGTTTCATCTATAAATTTGTAATTTGTTTTGTATTTTAATTCTCTAACAAGCTTAAATAATGCTAAATCTTTCTGCTTGGCTTCTAACATTATATCAATATCAGTATTAAGAGGTTTTAGTTTTTCTAAGAAATTTATAAAATCATCAGAATTAATATAATCATTGTGATAACGATATTCTTTTTTTTGATTGCTCTTTGGAGATGAAAAATGCATTTTTGGTCTTTTGCCATGCCATGTTTTAATGATGTCATCTAAGTAATAGGATATGTCATGCTTACTTGGATTTGTCATATTATGATGATAGTCTAAGACAAGTGGTATGTCTAAATCTTTACATAAAGATAAAGTATCTTCGACATTATATGTTTTATCATCATTTTCTAAAATAATTGATTTTCTTACTTTTATTGGTAAATTATTAAAAGTGTTTTTAAATTTTTTTAAGTGTAAACTTTTGCCAAAAGTGGCACTTCCTATGTGAAGAATTATTTCTTTGTTGGGTATTTTTAAAGCTTTTAATATCTTATAGTGGTAGTTTAGTATTTTAATGGCATTATCTATCACTTCTTTTCTTGCACTATTTAAGATGGTGTATTGATCTGGGTGCATATCTATTCTTAAATTGTTTTCTAATATCATGTTACTTAATTCTTTATATTCATTTTGATAGGGAAGTATATAATCTAGATTTAATTCATTTAAAGTTGCTAAAGGAATTATTGATGAAGATAGTCTAAAGAAATGAATATTATTTTTAATATTGTATTTTAATATTTCTTTTAATGTATGTAAGTTGTCTAATATTATTTTTTCTATTTTATTTTGGTTGGGATTTTCTTTGAAAGATTTATATGAAGTTGTTTTAAAACTAATATAGTCATCTAAAGTAAGGGGTTTATAAACATATCCTAATCTTATAATCATTTTTATTCACCTGTATAAGTTATGATTGTTTTTTGAAAAAAATATACAAAATCGATAGACAAAATTAGTGATTTTTTCTAAATTGTATTTATTTTGTTTTTGAGATAAGGCTGACAAAGCTCTGTGTGTGGGGGGGGGTGTTATAATTAAACTTGTAAGGGTATTTACAAAATAATGAAGGAGGTTTGTAAAAAAATGGAAGAGGATATAGAAACAAATTCTATCTATAGTGAGGATAAAGAAGCATTTGAAAAAACAAGATTAGAAAACTTAAGAAAAGAAAGATTAGCTGCTATACAAAAAGCGAAAGAGAATATTCCTAGTTGGATTGAAAGAGGAAAAGCATTAATTTTTCCAGAAAGACAAGCTGATTGGGAAAAATGTGTACGAACACACGCGAATTCTATATATAATGGAGAAGATTTAGATGCTGCATTGAAAGTTATGGAAGTTTTAGAAAATGGTGCTACAATAGAAGAAGCAAAACAAGTTTTAAAAGAACAAGATTTTGAGCCAGCAGTTTTGCAAATTTTATTTTTATTTTCTAGTAGAGGTCCAGAATTATTTGAATCAGCTGCTTATTGGAAATTATCAGATAAGGATAAAGAGATAATTGAAGCAAAAAAACAAGAAAATGCTTGGTTAGCACAAATTAATGATTTTAGGAATAAGGGACATAAGCATAATAATTAAAAGTAATAAAGAAAAACAAAAAAACTTAATTTCAAATTAGAAACTAAGTTTTTTATTTTTATAATGGCGGAGTGGGAGGGATTTGAACCCTCGCAGCAGAAAACCCGCTCTACATCCTTAGCAGGGACGCCTCTTCAGCCTCTTGAGTACCACTCCAAGGACATTTTTTTAAAATGCATATTTATTATATGATAAAAAAAAGATAATTTCAATACATTTTATAAATTTGTTAATTTTTGTTATATCAGTAATAAATTGTGATGACTTTAAAAATTTTATGTGTTATAATTTTGCTAGATAGGAAGTATTAATTCTTTTTGTTATTAATTCTTAATATATTATACTGGAGGAAAAAGTATGAAAGTATGTAGTAAATGTAAAAATAAAGTTAGTAATAAAACTAAGATATGTCCAAAATGTGGTAATGATGTATCTATGGCTAAAATTATTGTTGATAATAAGAAAACTAATAATAAAAAGATAACTAAACCAAAACCTGTAGAAGTAAAAGAAGAAGTTGTAGAAACAAGAAAAGTTACAAATAAAAAGAAACAAGATCAAAAGAAAGTAAAAAAAGAAAATAAAAGTAAGATAAACATTAAAGTTGTTAAAAAGAAAAAAAGTAAATTTAAAACATTTATAGATGATTTATTTAAATCTAAAAAGAAGAAGAAAAAGAAATCTGTTAAAAAAGTTAAAGAAGTTAAAGAAATTAAAAAAGAAACTATAGTAGATGAGGATTTTAGTGATGTTAATAATAAATCTAGTAGTTTGATTTGGATTTTAATTGTTGTAGGGGTTGTTATATTTTTTACAATTTGTTGTATCGTTGTTGTTAATTTTTCTTTTGGAAAGTATGACGATGAAATTAGTAGTAAAGAATATGGTAAACATTATAAAATAGGAGATAGAGTTTTATATAATGATGTTATTTATAGTTTAAATTCTGTTAGTTTAATAAATGGTACAGAACATAGTAAACCTAAAGACGGCAATCAATTTGTTTTAGTAAGTATTAGTATGGAAAACATTGGAGATGAAAAAATAAAATATAGTTATAGTAATTGGAAGATGAGTAATTCTAAAGATGTAGAAACATCTAGAATTTTTACACCTGTTAATGCTAGTAGTGCTCTTTATAATGGAACGTTGTATGTAGAAAGTAGTAAAAGTGGTACAATGGTGTTTGAAGAAGCTATAGATGAAGATTTAGAACTTCGTTTTTATGAAAAGATAGAAGAAGAAAATGAAGAGCCATTATTTAAATTAATATTTGTTTATGATATTGGTAAAGTAAAATAAAAGCCGTTTTTAACGGCTTTTATTTGTATGTTTCTTGTTTTATTAAATCTAAATTTTTATACATTAATGAGATATAATCTTCATTATTTTTATAATCTTCTTCGGAGATTGTCTCTAAAGTTTTGTAGGTTATAGTCTCTTTATTTGTTTCGTTTAATAATTCAGTTACTGCTGGGGGTGTTATTAAGTTTTCTTTAATAAATATATATGATAAATTATCGTTTAGTAAAGATTTTGCTGTTTGAATATTTTTATCAATATTTTTATTTTCACTTGTTAAGTTAATAACATTAAAACCATATTTTTGTAGAAAATTTAAAGATTCATCTGCGACTATTATAGTTTTGTTGCTAGAGTTATCAGCAGTTGTTTTAAATTCTGTTTCTAGTTCTGTTATATCAACTTTTAATAAATTGTATTCGTTTTCTATTTCATCTTTTATATAACTATTTGTTATATATGCTGATAATTCATTTTTTATATTTTGACCAATCATTAATATATTAGCAGGATTTAACCAAAGATCTGAGGGAGCATAGGTTAAATCTATTCCATAAGAAGCATTAATTATTTTTAATCTATTGTTGTAATTAATCATGTCTTTAGCTAATTCTCTTTCATCATTTTTACCATTGTAGATAAACAAATCTTTTTTACTAAAGTCTTTTATTTCTTTATTAGTAAATTTATAGGTATTAACATTTGAACTTTTAGGATAAATACTTTTAATTTCAGCATAATTGGAATATAATCTATTAGCAACATATTCAAATGGGTAGATAGTGGAGATTATTTCAATATCTTCCATTTTATCTCGTTTAAAACAACCAGTTGTTAATAATAAAATTAGAATTAATAATATATATAATTTCTTTTTCATTTTATTTCTCCTTTTTTGGTACAGGGTCATAACCATATGTTCCAAAAGGGTTACACCTTAATATTCTTTTTATAGATAAATATAAACCTTTTTTAAGACCATGGGTTGTTATAGCTTCTTTGGCATAGTTTGAACAAGAGGGGATATGTCTACAATAGTTATGACAACTTAATGGGGTATTTTGATAAATATTTATTAGTTTTAAGAGAAAGTTTTTCATCTTACCACCTGTTTATATTTTACTATTATTTTTTTTATTTAGCAATGTTAATGGTTATTTTTTTAAAAATGTGGTATAGTTTAGTTGGTGATTGTATGGATACTTTATTTGAAAAATTAGGAATAGTTCCAAAGAATTTAAATTTGTATGAACAAGCATTTACTCATGGATCTTATAGTTACGAACATGGACTTTCTTATTCTTATGAAAGATTAGAGTTTTTAGGAGATGCAATTGTAGATTTAGTAATTTCTGATTATTTATATAATAGTAAAATGTATGAAGAGGGGGAAATGACAAAGATTAGAGCTAGTTATGTCTGTGAAAATGCTTTGGCATGTTTTGCTAATGATTTAAATTTTAGTAATTATATTAAAGTTGGTAAGGGTGAATATTTAAATGGGGGTAAACATAAAAAAGCTATTCTTGCTGATGTTTTTGAAGCTTTTATTGCTGCAATCTATTTAGATTTGGGTTTTGAAGAAGCTAAAAAAATTCTTTTAAATATTGCTGTACCTTATATTGAAGATAAAAATGTTTTACTTTTTAATGATTATAAATCTGTCTTACAAGAAGCTGTACAGAATATTCAAAAGAATTTAGTATATGAACTTTTAGATTCTAATGGTCCGTCACATAATAGAACTTTTAAAGTTGCTGTTAAAATTGATGATATTGTTTATGGGATAGGGGTTGGTCCTTCAAAAAAAGAAGCAGAGCAAGTTGCTGCTAAAAAAGCTTTAGAAAAATTAGTAATAAAATAATTAATTATTTATTTCATTTGCAATTATTTCTTTTACCTTAGATATAGTTGTAGTTAAATCATCATTTGTGACGATATAGTCATAGTGATGTTTTTTTGATAATTCATAAGAAGCTTTTTCTAGACGTTCTTTTAGTTTTTCTTCACTTTCAGTATCTCTATTTATTAATCTTGTTTTTAAATTTTCAAAAGAGGGTGGCTCAATAAATATTAAGATAGCCTCTTTGAGATTTTTTTTAATATTTAAAGCACCATTTACATCTATTTCTAAAATTACATTAATATTATTGTTTAATTTATCAAAGACAGTTTGTTTTAATGTACCATAGTAAGTATCTTTATAAACTTCTTCATATTCTAGAAAATTATTATTTTCAATTTGTTTTACAAACTCTTCTTTAGTTAAGAAATAATAATCAATACCATTTTGTTCATTATCTCTTTTTGGTCTTGTAGTTGCAGATATTGAATACCATAAATTTGGTAATTGTTTTATTAATTCTGTTCTTATAGTGGATTTACCAACACCACTTGGTCCTGATAAAATTATTAATTTACCTTTCAAATTATCACCTTTTTCTTATTATAATTTATATTATAACTTATTATAATAAGGTTTGACAATTAAATATCAGGGTTTTCAATATTTAATAAAGGATTATTTATTTTTTGGGTAGAGTTATATAAAGCAATTATTCCAGATATTAATGTTAGAATACTTATTATTACTTCATTTCTTTGAAGATATAAATCGTTTCTTTGTTGTTGTTTTGATATTTTATAAGTTTCAATACTTATATAGAAAAATAAAATTATAGAAATAGTGGCAATTATTCTAGAAATATGAGATAGTTCGTTAGATTTTTTTTGGTTTTGTCTATTGTTTAATAATTCATATGTTAGATATAAAGAGATAAGAACAGTTATTAGAAAGAGGATTGTAGCAATAAATTGTAAAAATACAAGATTTTGTTCCTTTTGTGTTTTCATAGTAAATTATATGTTTTAGACAATTTGTGATGAAAAAAATGTCTAATTTTAGCACTTGGTATTGACAAGTGCTAAAAAGGTGCTATAATTAATATTGTTAGGAGGAATAGATATGAATTTAGTACCTAGAAAATTTTTCTTGGATGATTTTTTTGATGATATGGAGCCTACTTTTAGAACAAATAACATGAAGTGTGATATCTATGAAGAAGACGGTAAATACGTTTTTGAAATGGATATACCAGGATATAATAAAGAGGATATTTCTATTGATTGTGATAAGGGATATCTAACTGTTACTGCTTCAAAAGAAAGTAAAGATGAAGTAAGTGATAAAAATTATATTCGTAGAGAAAGAAGTTATGGCAAATGTGTAAGACAGTTTTATTTAGGCGATGTAGATGAAGAAAATATAACAGCAGAATTTAAAAATGGTATTTTAAAAGTAGTTGCTCCTAAAAAAGGCGAAATTGAAACCAAGAAAAAAATTGAAATTGAATAATTATAAGAGACTTTAGTGAAAACTAAAGTCTTTTTTGCTTGTAAAACTATGTGTAAAATTTATTAGTCAAATGCTTGACAATATATATATATATATATATAATGGAATTATAGAAGATAGGAAGTGTGATGAAAAAATGAATAGAAATTTGACAGAAGAAGAAAAAAAAGAACAGGAAAGAAGAACTTTAGAGGAACACAAAAAAAATGTCTTTGACACATTGGAACAAGTTTTTAATGCTGAGACTTGTGGTGAATTAAAACATATTTATGAAAAAATGGTGTCTGTTGGCGGAGATTTTCTAGGTTGGGGTGGACGTAGTAAAATTGTTAAAGGTAATAGTGATGCTACTGAAAGATTTGAAAAATTTTTTAGGTCTATGCAAATTGGTAATTGTGTAGATCCACAAGATTTTGATATGGTCCTTGCTTATTTAAAAGATGCTGGATATAAATATGATTATAATGAATGCCAGGTTAAATATCTTAATTATATGTATAATTTATATGCTTTTAGTGCTAATAAGGGTTTATCTAATTTCTATGTAGATAGTTTGACTGTTGAAAATCTTGATAAATTAGGAGAATTATCAAGGCATACAAGGGAAGACAGAAAAGTTTCAATTAATGACCATGCAATAAATTTAAGTGGTAATGATAGGTCCCCTAATATTTATCTTGCACCTAATAATACTTATCGTGTTGAGAACATGATTGCATCGCTTCAAAAATCTCTTGTTGATGCTGAAAAAACATTGCCTGCTTATAGGGAAAAGTATAAGCAAATAGAAGATAAATATTATAAGATGTTATTTGACTATAGAAAGAAAAGTGTTTTTGGCAGACTTGTATCACATATTAGAGGAGAATACAAAGAATTAAGGTCAGAATTGACTTCTATGAAACAAGAAATGGAAAAATTAAAAACTTTGGGCTTAAGTCAAATGACTTCTATACAGAAAGCAAAAAACTTTGAAGAATTAAGAGAAAAAAATGATGATGAAAGGGAAAAATTTCAAAAAGAATCAAGGAATTTAGAATATAAGAAAAGAGATGCTGAAAAAGAAATGAAGGAAGGAGACGTGAAAATGAGAACTGTTGGGAAAATTGATGATGCTTTGCGTGATTTGCGTAATGATTATGAGGCAAATTCAAATTTTGTTTATGGTGAACGAAATTCTGAGCCTTTGTTAAAACCTATTGAAGTTCCAGAGCTTTCTGAAGATGAAAATACAGGGAGGTCTAGATAAAAATGGAAGAATTAAATGAGTTGGTTGAATCTTTTTTAGAGTTAACGACAGAAGATCAAAAAGATGAAATTGAAAAAGAGATTAAGGCAATGATTATTGCTTTAAATGGTATTAGTGATGATAAAAGTTTTGTAGAGATTCCAAAAGTGGAAGATTATGAAAGATATGGTATGATTTATGCTTTATTACATGGTTTAGAATATGAAATTAATAAATTTGTTAAAGATAAGATACCAGAAGAGGATGTCATGTGACATCTTTTTTTTGTTAGTAAAACTATGTGTAAAATTTATTAGTTAAATGCTTGACAATATATATACTGGAATTGTAAGGTTATAACATAGGAGGTTATTTATGGAAAGTAATGTTAGATCTACAGATGATAGCGGAAGATTAAATGGGGTTATTGCTAAACTTGATCAATTATTAACTGAATTAGGTGTTGATTCTAAATTCAGAGATAATCCTGCATATCAAGATGTGTTAATGAAAATAAGAGGAGCAATGCCAGTTAGAGATATTGAAATTTTAAGTGCTTTTATTGAAAATGGTGTGATTTCTTTTAGCACACTAACAGAGAAACGTCAGCAATGCTATGTCGAAGTAACAGCAGGGCCAAATGGAATTCGTTGTGTTTCTTCTTGCAATTTTCCAGATAAATTTGATGAAACAAAAGGAGGATACAGTACTACATATCAAAGTGATATAGTAAATGCCCGTGTTGATTCAAATGGACGTATTGCTGTGCTTAGTGGCTCAACTTTACTTGATGATACTGGTTTGGTATCTGGTACTATGTGTCGTTCAAATTTTTCTAAAGAAATTTATTCTGCTGAAGGAATTGTAGTAGAGCATGAGTTAGGGCAAACTAAAGAAGGGAGAATTAATTCTTTTGCGTATTTTGACCGTAATAATTCTCTTGAAATTGCTACCTATCCTGTACATTTTTATCAAAATGATAATATTTGGAATAATTGTGCTTTTATTTCATCTCTTCAATCTTACAGTAAAGTGCAAAGAAAAAATATTGATACAGCTTCTGTATATTCTTTTGATAAAGATAATGATAGTGAAGAGAGAGCTACAGTAGAGCTTGGTGGACCGGATTATAGCCACATGCAAGTGATGAGTGTAGAAAATTATCCAGATCAACATGTTATTATACCACCTTTATCAACTGAACGTATTGAAGAAATGGTTTCTTATCAAACAAATCCTAAAGTTCAAGAAGGATTAAGAAAAATGGCTGTTGGTCGAGAAAATTATTCTTATGATTCTTTGAAAGATCCTACATTTAAATATGTTGGACCTCAAGAACAAGCGGGTGTAAGTAGATAATTTAATAGATGTCATGTGACATCTTTTTTTTGTTAGTAAAGTAAAGTTATTTTTTTATTTATTTCTTTTATTAGTCCGTCATCTTTTAAGGCTTTTATTTCTCTTGCCATAGCACTTCTATTTATTGATAGGTAGTCTGCTAGAAATGAGTAAGTAAATGGTAAGTTAAATGATTTACTCATATTTTCTTTGGATAGTTTATTAAAGTAAGCTAATAGTTTTTCTCTTATTGATCTTTTGGTTAATATTTCTATTCTTATGGTTTGTTCTATTATTTTATCTTTGAAGATATTAAATAAGTTTTCTATTAGTTTGTTGGTATTTTTATTAGGGTTTTTTATGATATCATCATAGTTTATAAATAATATTTTTGATGTTGTTGTGGCTATTAGAGATGTTTCGTTATTATCCATTTGATAGAATATGTCACTAAAGATATCTCCTTGGTTTAAGTGTTCTATTATTGTTCTATCTCCGTTGTAGTCATAACGTACTAAATCTATTTGTCCTTCTTCAATTATACCTATTAGATTTGAGTTGTTGACGTAAGATGCAATTGTCTTATTTTTTGTAAATATAACTTGGGTTGACTGTAAAGAATTTAAAAGATTTTTTTTCTCGTTTTCATCAATTCCTTGAAAAATAAGGGGTTTGTTTAACATAATTTTTTGCTCCTTTTATTTAATTTAATTATATTTTAAAAATGTTGCAATTGCAACATTTTTATTTTAAATATTTTGTTATGATTTTCTTGTAAGAATATTTTAGGAAGTTGTGGTGATGTAGTTATAAAAGTTATTAAACGAGACGGTAGAGCTGTTGAATATGATAGTGATAAGATAAGAATTGCTATTGGTAAAGCTAATATGGAACTTCCTGTTGATAAACAAATTTCTAAAGAAAAAATAGAAGAAATTATAAAGTATGTTGAAAGTTTAAATAAGAAACGGATTTTAGTTGAAGATATTCAAGATATTATCGAACAAAAACTTATGGAATTTGGGAAGTATGATTTAGCTAAGATTTATATTATTTATCGCTATACAAGGATGCTTGTTAGGAAAAGTAATACGACTGATGAATCAATATTATCTATTATTAAAAATAGTGATGATAGCATTATTAAAGAAAAACTTAAAAAAGACTATTTATATGTCTATGAACATAATGATTTAATTGCTACAGAAGTTTCTAAAGATTTAACAAGAAGAGTACTACTTAGTGAAGATGTTACTAAAAGTATAGATAATGGGGCAATATATTTTCATGATTTAGGTTATTTTATTCAACATTTGATATGTTCTAGTATTTTAGATATTAAATATATTTTAGAAAATGATATGTTTGTTCATGGATATAAACTTAAAAAACCAACTGATATTGTTAGTGCTTGCTCTAATTTAGGTAAAGTTATTTTAGAGTGTGCGTCATCACAAACTAAAGATATAACTATTGATCTTAAATATTTTTTGGATATGTTAGATAAAGATTATGCTTTAGGAATAAAGGTTTTGTTTGATATTATTAGTTCATTTATCAGTGTTAGAGGGCATGTTGCTATAGTTAATTTTATTTTAAATGTTGAAAGTGAAAAATTAATTAATTTTTATCTAGAGTTTTTAAAAGAGTATAGTGTATTTGATGCTGATAAAGAGTATTGTCCTAGATTAATATATGTTCTTGATGAAAATACAAGTGATGTTAATAGTAAATTTTATAAAGTTACTAAAGCAGTTATTGATTTATCAATGGAAGGTTATCCAATAAATTATTTTTCTAATAAAAAAATGCTTACTTATTATCAGGGTAAAATGATTTTACCAATTAATTTTAATCGAATGATGTTACCTTATAAAAATAAAGAGGGGGAATATCAAACTTTAGGAAGATTTGATCAGGGTATGGTAAGTGTTAATTTGAATCAGATTGGATTATCTTGTAGTGATGATGAAGAGTTCTTTAAGTTATTAGATGAGAAGTTAGATATTGCTATTGAAGCTCTTATGAGTAAATATTTTAATCTTTTAGGAACTGATTGTAATAGTAATGCTGTAGCTTTTAGATATGGAGCAATTATGGTTTGTTTAAATAAAAATATTGATGAGTATCTAAAAGATAATTATTCTTGTTTATGTTTAGGATTGAGTGGTCTTTATGATTTAGTTACTAATTATAAAAAGATTGATTTTTACAGTGAAGATAGTTTTAAGTTTATTACTTTAGTTATTAGTTATATAAATAAGAGAATAGAGCTTTTGAGAAAACAAACTAAGATTGGATTTATGGTGGTTTTGGATGATGATTATTTAGCTAATTTAAATTTTCTTATGAAAGATAAAGAAAATTTGAGTTATAAAGGGGATTTGGTCTATCAGAATTTACCTATTGTTAAGGATATTGATGAGTTAAGATTTCAAGGTATTATTCAAGACTTAATGAAAGGTAATTGTGTTATAAGACTTGATATAGAAAATAAAGATGTTGATTATCTTATCAAGTACATATATGAAAATATTTTCTATGTAACTTTGAAAACTGGCAATGAAATTAAGGAGGAGTAAATATGCAAGTAATTAAAAGAGATGGAAGAAAACAAAAGTTTGATAAGGAAAAGATTGTAACTGCGGTTAGTAAGGCTTTTATTAGTGTTGACGGAGAATTAACAGATAATTTTAAGAAAAAGGCTATTGAGATAGCAGATTTTATTGAACAACTTGATAAGACTTTGACAGTTGAAGAGATTCAAGATATTGTTGAAGATAAGCTTATGGCAAGTAATAGAAAAGATGTTGCAAGAGAGTATATAAGATATAGATATAAAAGACAATTAGTTAGAGAGGGTAATACTACTGATAAAAACATTTTTGAATTGCTTAATGGTACAAATGAGTATTGGAATAGTGAAAATGCTAATAAAAATGCTAAAGTTGTCACAGTTCAAAGAGATTATATAGCAGGTATTACAAGTACAGATATTACAAAGAGATTCTTATTGCCTAAAGATGTAGTGGAAGCTCATGAAGAGGGTATTATACATTTCCATGATGCTGATTATTTTGCTCAAAATGCTTTACATAATTGTGAACTTATTAATTTGCAAGATATGTTAGAAAATGGAACAATGATAAATAATATTTTGATAGAAAAACCACATAGATTTTTAACTGCTGCTACTATAGCAACACAGATAATAACAGCAGTTACATCTTCTAGTTATGGTGGTGCTACTATTACGCTTACGGCTTTGGCTCCATTTGTAAGAAGTAGTTATGAAAGATATTATAAAAAGTATAAAGATCGTGGTGAATCAAAAGAAAACTGTGAAAAATATGCTAAAGAAGATACTAAGAAAGAAATAGAAGACGGTGTTCAAACATTTAATTATCAAGTTAATTCTATGACAAATACTAATGGTCAATCTCCTTTCTTATCTGTATTTATGTATCTTGGAGAAACTGAAGAATATAAAGATGAACTTGCTTTGATTATTGAAGAGTTTTTAAAACAGAGAATTGTAGGATTAAAAAATGAAAAAGGTGTTTATATTACACAAGCTTTTCCTAAACTTTTATATGTTTTGGAAGAAGATAATATTAAAGAGGGAAGTAAGTATTGGTATTTAACTGAACTTGCTGCAAAGTGTACTGCTAAAAGATTAGTTCCTGATTATATTTCTGAAAAAGTTATGAAAGAAAATAAGATTGATCAAAATGGAAATGGTCAATGCTATCCTTGTATGGGTTGTAGAAGTTTCTTAACACCATATGTTGATAGTGAGGGAAAACCTAAATATTATGGTAGATTTAATCAAGGTGTTGTTACTATATCTTTACCAGACGTAGCATTATCTTCAAAGAAAGATATGAATAAGTTCTGGGAAATTTTAGATGAGAGATTAGAGTTATGTCATAAAGCTTTACAGATAAGACATGAAAGACTTAGTCATGCTTTAAGTGATGTTGCACCTATATTATGGCAACATGGAGCATTAGCAAGACTTGAAAAGGGAGAAAGTATACATCCACTTTTACATAATGGATATTCTACAATATCTTTAGGATATGCTGGACTTTATGAGTGTGTTAAGTATATGACAGGAAATTCTCATACTGATAATGGCGTAGGAAAAGATTTTGCTATGAAAGTTATGCAAAGATTAAATGATAAGTGTAAAGAGTGGAAAAAAGAAGAGAAGATAGATTATAGTGTCTATGGTACACCAATTGAAAGTACTACTTATAAATTTGCTAAGTGTTTAAGAAAAAGATTTGGTATTATTCCGGGTATTACAGATAGAGATTATGTTACTAATTCTTATCATGTTCCAGTATTTGAAGAGATTGATCCATTTACAAAGTTAGCTTTGGAAAGTGAGTTCCAAAAACTTAGTCCCGGTGGTGCAATTAGTTATATTGAGTGTGCAGATTTAACAAACAATATTCCAGCAGTTTTGGAAGTTATTAAGTTTATTTATGATCATATTATGTATGCAGAGTTAAATACTAAGTCTGATTATTGTCAAGTATGTGGATATGACGGAGAAATTAAAATTATCGATAAAGACGGTAAATTAGATTGGCAATGTCCTAATTGTGGAAATATGGATCATGCGAAGATGAACGTTGCAAGACGTACTTGTGGATATATTGGTACTAATTTCTTTAACCAAGGACGTACTGATGAGATTAGAAATAGATATGTTCATTTAGATAATCACGAGGCATAGTTTTTATGAGATATGCCCAAATACGTAGTATGGATATCAGCAATGGAGAGGGTTTAGGAATAGCGTTATTTACAAATGGTTGTAGATTTCATTGCTATAATTGTTTTAATAGTGAGTTATGGGATGTTAATGGTGGTAAAGCTTGGGATAAAAAGCAAGAAGAATACTTTTTATCCTTGGCTAAGCCAGATTATATTAAAAGAATTTCTATTTTAGGAGGAGAGCCTTTCCTTGATGAAAATTTAGATGATTTGTATAATCTTTTGAAACATACTAAAGAAATGTATAAAGATAAACAAATTTGGATATATTCTGGTTATTTATATGAAGAGTTGTTAAAGAAAGCTAGAAATATTTTAGATTATTGTGATGTTTTAGTAGACGGAAAGTACGTTGATAGCTTAAGAGATTATAAATTAAAGTTTAGAGGATCTTCTAATCAAAGGGTTATTGATGTTAAGAAATCACTTAAGGAAAATAAAGTAATTTTATATTTAGATTAGGGAGTAATTTATGAAGTTAAGAGGATTTGAAATAGTAAAAGGGTATGAGGATAAAGATATTCATATGCCTGTTAGGAAGACTAAGAATGCAGCAGGATATGATGTTGAAGCAGCAGAAGATGTAGTTATTCCTATGTATGAAAAAGGAATTAAACCAACGCTTATTCCTACTGGACTTAAAGCTTATTGTCAAGATGATGAGTATTTTATGTTAGTTAATAGAAGCAGTGGACCAAAAAAAGGTTTTGTTATGAGTAATAGTATTGGGATTGTTGATGCTGATTATTATGGTAATGAAAGTAATGACGGTCATTTCTATTTTCAATATTTTAATTTTTCTGATCATGATTTGGAAGTTAAAAAAGGTGATGTGATTGGACAAGTTATTTTTCAAAAGTACTTGGTAGTTGATGATGATATGGCAAATGGAGTTAGAACTGGAGGATTCGGATCAACTGATAAGAAGTGATTGATGCTACTAGCATCTTTTTTTTGTTTTTGATATAATTTTTATTATAAATGAAAGGGCTGATAGTTTTGAAAGATAAAAGAGTTGTTTTTATGGGAACACCAGAGTTTGCTGTGGCAATATTAGATGTTTTGGTTAAGAATACTAATGTTGTATTGGTAGTAACTCAACCTGATAAGATTGGTAATCGAGGAAAAATAAGTTGTTGTGAAGTTAAAAAATATGCAGTAGATAAGAAGATTGAAGTTTTTCAACCAGTTAGAATAAAAGAAGAGTATCAAGAGATTTTAAAGTATAAACCAGATATTATTGTTACTTGTGCTTATGGGCAGATTTTGCCTAAGGAACTTATTTTTGCTCCTTTTTATAAAACAATTAATGTTCATGGATCTATTTTGCCTAAGTATAGAGGTGGGGCTCCAATTCAAAGAGCAATTATTAATGGTGATGATGTAACTGGTATTACAATTATGAAGACGGATACTGGTATGGATAATGGAGATATTTTGTATCAAGAAAAGATTGATATTTTAGATAGTGATACGTATGATAGTTTAGCTAGTAAGATGTCTATTTTAGGAGCAAAGTGTCTTATTAAAGTTTTGCCTAGCATTTTTGATAGCAGTATAGAAAGTAGAAAACAAGATAGTTCTTTTGTTACATTTGCTAATATTATAAAAAAAGAAGATGAGATTATTGATTTTAATTTGACTGCTAAAGAAGTTGTCAATAAGATTAGAGGATTATCTTCAAACCCGGGAGCTTATGCAATGCTTGATAATGAAAGAGTTAAAATTTATTTCGCTAGAATTGGCGATGTTACTTCGAATAGATGTGGAGAAATTATTAGGGTAGGCAAGGAGGGTATTGTGGTTGCAGCTTGTGATAGAGAAGTTATTATTACTGATATTGGTATGCCTAATAAAAAGAGGATGAGTGTTTTGGATATGTTAAATGGATATAAGAAAGATTTAGTTGGGAAAGTATTTAATTTATAATAAAAAAACCATAATTTGTTTGGAATTATGGTTTTATATTGCACGATATTTATTGGCATCTTTATAGGGATTTTTAGGATCTATGTGGTCATAGAAAAGTATACCATTTAAGTGGTCTATTTCATGTTGAAAAGCTACTGCTAATTCTTCACGACCTCTTACTTTTATTTTGTTTCCGTTAGTGTCATAGCCTTCGATTGTTACTCTTGCATATCTTGGGACAATTCCTTTGCACTCTCTATTGACACTTAGACAACCTTCTCCTTCTTCAACATAGATCATTTCTTCAGAATTACTTACTATTTTTGGATTTATAATAACATATGTTTTAAATGTTTCTTTTATTTCTTGTTCATGAACGATAACAAAGTAACGCTTATTTATACCTAGTTGGATTGCAGATAAACCCATACCGGGTCTTAAGTTATATTTTTTGGCTAAAGTTTCGATTTGGCTATTTGTTAGGTATTCAATCATTTTATTTATAGTAGTTTTGTCTTCTTTAGATAAAGGAAATTCTACTTCTTTGGATATTAAGCGTAGTCTTTTATCTTTTTCATCTAAGATATCTTTATTTAATAACATTTTTACCACCTCGATAAATCAGTAGTATTATAACATATTTTTGAAAAAAAAGGAATAGCTTTTGCTATCCCTTGTTAATTATTCCAGTTTCTTGCACCTAGAATAATAATTAATAAGATAAATAATACTAATATGATTGCATAACCACTGCCGTAGCCACCTGGGTAGTAAGTTCCAGTTGGAGCACCACAGCCACAGCCTGCATTACCATATCCATATGAATTTCCATAGTAGTACATATGACATCCTCCTTTATCTATTAATAGTTTATTAATTATAAAAGGTTTTTGACATTATAAAAAACTATATTTTTTTAAAATGTTGGTATTTGATTTGTTTTGTGTTATTATTATATTAAGGATGATAGAAAATGTTTAAGATTTTAAGAAACGTTAATAAAAAATTATTATTTTTATCAATATTTTTGTTTGTCTGTGGATTAGTGATGATTTATTCAGCTTCTAATGTTACTTCTTTTATGTTATATGATGCGTCTCCTTCTAAATATTTTCTAAGACAAGCGTTCTTTTTTGGTGTGGGGTTAGTTGCTTGTTGTTTTTTATTGTTGTTTCCTGTTAAAAAATATAGATTTTGGAGTAATGTTTTATTAGTTTTAGATAGTGTTTTTATTTTAGCTTTGGTTTTTTATGGGACAGTTATTAATGGTACAACTGGGTGGTTAGGATATGGAGGATATGGAGTTCAGCCATCGGAATTTATAAAAGTTATTGCTATTGTGTTTTTAGCTATGTATTATGAGAAGTATGCAGCTTTTTCTAGTGATTATGTAAAGATGTTACTTCCTGTTGGGATACTTTGTCTTGTTGGAATTTTTATTGTTTTACAAGGAGATTTAGGAACAGCAGTTATATTTTTTGCTTTAATTTTTATTATGTTTTTTATGTCTTGTGCTTCTAGAAAGATTAAGTGGAGAACTTTTTTATGTGGAGTTGGGGTCTTAGTTTTAGGAGTTTTATTGATAGTTGTTTTTAAAGATAAAATTTTACCTATGTCAAAGTTAGAAAGATTTAATTATTTTCATCCTTGTCAAGATTATTTAGGAAATGGTTTACAGCTTTGTAATGGTTATATTGCTATGAATGGTGGTGGTATTACTGGTAAGGGGTTTGGTAATAGTACTCAGAAGTATTTGTATTTACCAGAAGCGTATACTGATTTTATTTTTCCTATTATTATCGAAGAGTTAGGTATTGTTGGAGGAATTTGTTTACTTATTTTATATTTTATTTTGTTAGCTATGATATTGCTTGTTGGAAATAAGAGTAAAAAGACTTCTTATAAGATGATTTGTTATGGGGTTTGTGTTTATTTATTTTTACATATTTTTGTTAATTTAGGAGGGGTTTTAGGAATTATACCTATGACTGGTGTTCCTCTTCCTTTTATGAGTTATGGAGGAAGTTTTTGCTTATCTTTAATGGGAGCAATTACTTTAGTACTTAGAGTTAGTTATGAACAAAAAGTTTATAAGAATTAACTTAGAAAAAATATTTTTGGAAATAATCTTTATGAAAGGAGATTATTTTTTTTATGAAATTTTTTGGGTTTATAAAAAGATATATAAAATTTTTATTCCTTATTTTATTGCTTGGTGGTTTGTTTTATTGTTTATTTGTTGGATATGAAAAAGAGGATATGGAGGATATTGGAAAGATTAAATTAAATGATGAAGTTACTAATGAAGAAAAAGTGGAAGAAAATGTTTTGAAAGAAGAAATTAAGTATGTTTATGTCGATATTAAAGGCAGTGTGGTAAAGCCGGGGATATACAAGATGAAGGAGGGTGATAGAGTAATTGATGTTATTGAAGCATCAGGTGGACTTAAAGATGAAGCCGATACTAGTGTTAATAATTTATCTTTAAAGGTTTTTGATGAAATGGTTATTGTTATTTATACGAAAGATGAAGTTAAGGATTTTGTTAAGACTTTGGAAAGGGAAGATCAAGAACAGATTAGTTGTTTAGATTATAATGGACTTGTTAATGATTCTTGTGTTAATAGTGATGTTAATATACAAGATGATGTTTTTCCAATTTCTATTAATAGTGCTAGTTATGAACAGTTGATGAAAGTTCCTTTTATTGGTGAAGCAAAGGCTAAGTTAATTATAGAGTATCGAGAAAAAAATAATGGTTTTACTAATATTGAACAGTTAAAGGAAATACAAGGGATAAAAGATGCTACTTATGAAAAGATTAAAGACTATTTTAAATTGTAAGTTATTTTATTTTGTTATTTTAGCTATTAGTTTTTTAGTAGCAATTATTAGTAATTTGAAGCTTAGAAGTGATGTTAACTTATCTAGTAATTTTAGGGTTTTAGATGTTTTGGAAGATAGGATAATTTTAAAAAATGAAGATATTAGAATTATAGGTTATTGTGATATTTGTAGTGATGTTCAAATAGGAGATGTTGTACAAATTTATGGTTTTATTAAAGAAACATATTCTAATATTTTACCTAATAATTTTGATTATGGTCTTTATTTAAAAAGAAATAAGATGTATCTTGTAAATATTAATAATATAAAAATTGTGGAAAGAAAGTTTAGTATTTATAAGATTAAAGGGTGGATTTTAAATAAAAATAAATCTTTTAAGAGTTATCCTTATTTAAGATATATTTTGTTTGGTGATAATAGTTATATGGATAAAGATATTTTGTCTTTATACCAGAAAGCTAATATCTTACATTTGTTTGCTATATCGGGTTTGCATTTAAATTTTTTTTTAGTTTTTTTAAAGAAAGTTTTGAATAAAATAAAATATAGGGAAAGTATAATATTTATAATTTTATTATTTTATTTGTTTCTTTTAGATTTTTCTTGTTCTTTTGCTAGAGCTTTGATGTTTTATATTTTTTGTCTTTTATATAAAAAATTAAATATAAATATTAATAAATGTTATATTTTGTTGTTATTATTTAGTTTATTTTTAATATTTAGACCGTCTTTAATTTGGAATATTGGGTTTTATCTTAGTTATAGTATTTCGTTTTTTTTGATTTTGTTTAGTAAATATATTAAGGGTAGTTATTTTAGAAAAGTTTTGTTTCTTAATTTAGTGGTTTTAGTTAGCAGTTTTCCTTTTCTTGTCTATAATTTTTATGAAATTAATTTAAGTAGTGTAGTTTTTAATATGTTTGTTATTCCTTTTTTTTCATATGTTATTTTTCCTTGGTGTTTTCTTTGTTATTTTTTTGGTTTTTTTGATAATATTTTTCTTTTTTTTGTAAAGATATTTAATGTTTTGATAAAGTTTTTTGTCAATTGTTTGTCTATTAATGTTATTGTTGGTAAACCTAGTTATGGTTTGATAATATTGTATTTTTTGGCTATATTTGTTGCTTTTTATTGGGGCTTTAGAAATATTAAGACATTAGTTACTATTTTTAGTTTGTTTTTATTATTGTTTTGTTTTAGTGTAAAGTTAAAAGATAATTTTTATATTATGGTAAATGTTGGACATGGAGATATGTCTATTTTACATGTAGATAAAGATGTCAACGTTATTGATACTGGTGGTAATGTTAATAGTAATAGTTTTTATTATGGGAAAAGTCTTATTAATTATTTAAAGTCTTATGGGATTAGTAAGATTGATAGATTATTTTTAACTCATGGAGATAGTGATCATGTGTATGATTCTATTTATTTGATTAATAATTTTAAGATTGGTCATATTTATATGAATAGTAATAGTTATACTGATTTAGAAAGATATATTATAAAGTTAGCTAATTTTAAAAATATTAAGGTTAGTTTTCTAAATAAAGATGATGTTATTTTTGATGATAATTATTATTTTTTGATGTTAAATGATGTTTATGATAATGAAAATGATTCTAGTTTGGTTTTATATTTTAAGTATTCTAAGTATGATATATTGTTTTTAGGAGATGTTTCTTCTTTGGTGGAAGAGAAATTAATTTTGGAATATAATTTTCTAGATGTGGATATATTAAAAGTAGCACATCATGGATCAAAGAGCAGTAGTTCAAAATTATTTTTAGAGAAATTTAGTAATAATACTTTGGCTTTTATTTCTTGTGGTAATTATAGTAAATATCATCATCCGAATATTGAAGTTATTGAAAGATTTAAACAGTTGGGTATTAGTTATTTTGTTACTAATAAATTGGGGACAATTAAATTTTCTTTTGATAATGGAACTATTTATGCTTTTTAACATAATATATTTTAGAACGCAAGGCATTTTGCGTTTATATAGATATGGAAGTTATTTCCTTGTTAAAAGCTCTTTGGGAGCTTTTTTTGTACATTGGACATCTTTTTTGATTATTTTTAAAATTTGGTTGAAAATTGTTTTTGGTTTTGTTAAGATTAATTTGGTGATATTAATGGAATATAAAGTTACGACTTATGATGAAGAGGAAACTATTCAGTTAGCAGAGAACATTGAATCTGAAAAGTTTAGTAATATGGTTATTTGTTTAGATGGTGATTTAGGTAGTGGTAAGACAGTGTTTGCTAAAGGTTTTGCTTCTGCTTTAGGAATAAATGAAGTTATTACTTCACCAACGTTTACAGTGGTTAAAGAATATTTTGGTGGAGAGATGCCTTTATTTCATATGGATGTTTATAGGTTAGATGAAGCCAATGTAGATATTAATTTCGATGAATATTTTTTGCGTGGTGGTGTCTGCATAGTTGAGTGGTCTAGTATGATTCAGGATAAATTACCTAGTGAAAGATTGGAAATAGAGTTTAGGATTACTTCTGAAGATACGAGGGTATTGGTGGTAAGACCATACGGAAAGAAATATGAAGATTTATGTGAGGCTGTCTTATGATAGGTCTTTTTTTGAATACAGCTTTTAATTATTTTCAGGCTTTTATATTTAAAGATATAGATATTCTTGATGAGGTTTTTGTAGAAGTTAATCATGAGATGTCTTCTTCTTGTTTAAAGATTATTAGTGATATGCTTTCTAGATGTAATTTAACAATTTTGGATGTTGATAAAATTTATTGTGTTAGAGGGCCGGGGTCATTTACAGGACTTAGAATTGGTGCTACTATAGCTAAGGTGTGCAGTTGGGGATTAGAAAAAGAACTTTATTCTTTATCTAGTTTACAGTGTATGGCTTGTAGTGATGTTGCAACTAATTATGTTATTCCAATTGTTAATGCTAGAAGAGGTTATGTTTTTGCAGGAATATATGATAGTAATCGAAATGTTTATATGACTGATCGCTATATGGAACTTCAGGAGTTAAAAGATATCGTTTCAAAGTTAAATGGAAGTTATTCTTATGTTAGTCTTGATGAGTTTGATTTTGAAGTTATGAAGTTTGTTCCTAATAATAAGAATATTTTAAGATATTGTTCTTTTAGAAAAGAAAGTCCTTATGATTTTGTTCCTGATTATTTAAAAGAAGAGTATGTAGGTAATAATGGTTAGAGAAGTAGAAAAAGATGTTTTAGAAAATTTTGATATTAATGAATCTAGTAGTCCTTTTAGAAAATATATTGCTTATTATATGGATAATTTGATTGTAGGTTATCTTAGTTTTGATGTTATTTATGATAGAGTTGAGATTGTTAATTTATTTTGTTTAGAAAATTATAGAAGAGGGGGTGTCGGGTTTGGTTTATTAACATATCTTGTTAATTATGCCAAGAAAAATAGTTGTTATAATATAACATTGGAAGTTAATAGTTTAAATATTGGAGCAATTAATTTGTATGAAAAAATAGGTTTTGTTAAAAAAGCAGTAAGAAAGGGGTATTATAAGGGTACTAATGGTATACTTATGGAGTTTAGGTTATGAAAAAAGATGTTTATATTTTAGGAATTGAGAGCAGTTGCGATGAGACAAGTTGTTCAATTGTTAGAAATGGTACAGATGATATTAGTACAGTTATTTTAAGTCAGATTGATATTCATACTTTGTATGGGGGAGTTGTTCCTGAGATTGCTAGTAGAAATCATATTAAAGATATTACGGTTGTGATTGAACAATGTCTTAAAAAAGCTAATATTAATATGGATATGATTGACGCAGTTAGTGTTACTTATGGACCAGGTTTAATTGGATCTTTGTTAGTGGGACTTGAAGCTTGTAAGAGTATGGCTTTTATTTTTAATAAACCTTTAATTGCAGTTCATCATATCGCAGGACATATTTATGCAAATCAAATTGGGAATAAAATGCAATTCCCATTGATGTGCTTGGTTGTAAGTGGAGGACATACTGATTTGGTTTACATGAAAGATCATGGTAGTTATGAAGTTGTTGGCAGTACTTTAGATGATGCGGTTGGAGAGTGTTATGATAAAGTTGCTAGGGTAATGGGAATAGGTTATCCCGGTGGTCCTATTGTTGATAAGCTTGCAAAAGAAGGTGCTTTAACTTATGAGCTTCCTATACCTAAAAATGATGATAGTTTAGATTTTAGTTTCAGTGGGTTAAAGAGTGCCGTTATTAATTTAGTTCACAATGAAAAACAAAGAGCTCATGAGATAAGACGAGAAGATTTATGTGCTAGTTTTCAAAATGTGGTGGTTTATAGTTTGGCTTCTAAAACAATTAAGGCAATGGAAAAGTATAATGTTAAGAATTTAATATTGGCTGGAGGAGTTGCTGCAAATTCTGGACTTAGAGAAAAATTAACAGATTTATGCAAGCAACATGGTTTTAATTTTTCTTATCCTGACATAAAATATTGTACAGATAATGCGACAATGATTGCAGCGTGTGCTTATCAATTGTTTTTGAAAAAACAGTTTTCATCTTTGACATTGGAAGCAGTTTCTAGTGAAAAACTTAAGTAATTTGGAAAAAGATGTGAAAAAATACTTGCAAATTTTTCATTTATAGTGTAGTATTGATATTGCTTAAGTTTATTTCATGGGCTTGTAGCTCAGTTGGTTAGAGCGCACGCCTGATAAGCGTGAGGTCGATGGTTCAAGTCCATCCAGGCCCACCATTATGCCTCAATAGCTCAGTTGGTTAGAGCATTTGACTGTTAATCAAAGGGTCACAGGTTCGAGTCCTGTTTGGGGCGCCATTTTTTTTGGCCAGTTGGTGAAGTGGCTTAACACACTGCCCTTTCACGGCAGCACTCACGGATTCGAATTCCGTACTGGTCACCAAAAGAAATTTACCACTTTTTGTGGTTTTTTTGTTTTAATTTTTGTTTTTTTTATTGTAATGATTGTCGGTTTTTGATATAATTTTAATTACAGTATGGAGGTATGTTTATGGATTTGGCTATTGTTATTTTACTAATTGCGATAGTAATATTTTTTATGAGAGATGTTAAGTGGGTAGTGTACTTAATAGGAATATTAGAATTGTTTTTAAGACTTATGAATTTTTTTGCTAATAATATTGGACTTAGAGATGTTGCTAATTTAATTCATAAGTATATACCTAGTTCTTTATTTAATGTGTTGGATAAGTATACAAATGGAATAATTTATACTATTTTAGCATGGTGTTTGTTTGTAATATTATTTATTTGGTTTATATATTTAGTTAGATATTTAATAAGAAGAAAATAAAAAAGAAAATTAAAATTTGATTTTCTTTTTTTTGTAGATAGATAAAATTGTAATAATTGTGATTGTAGATATAGTTGTGATTACTAGACAAGATTTGTTGTTAGCTTTTATTTGTTCTTCAGTTGTTAGGTTTTCTTTGGCATATATTTTGGTGGGAAGTAATAAGTTTAAGATTAAGAAAAATAAGAGAAATTTTTTCATATTATCACAATTAATTTTATGTAAATTGTTTATTGATTATACTTTTTTTGGCTAATAATACTTTTGGGAGGAAGTTATGATTAAACTTTGTGGTGTCAGTAAAAAGTATTTAAATGGCGATTTATTTTATAATTATGCTTTGGAAGATATTAATATTGTGTTTGATGATAATAAATTGGTTTCAATAATTGGAGAAAGTGGGGCAGGAAAAAGTAGTCTTTTGTCGGTAGTTGGAGGGCTTTGTGATTGTAGCAGTGGAGAAGTTTATTTTGATGATGTTTGTATTAATAATTTAGATGAAAATGAGTTAGCTAGTTATCGCAGCAATTATGTTGGTTTTATATTTCAATCTTATAATTTGTTTGATGATTTGACAGTTTTTGATAATGTAAAGTTAAGTTATGATTTGAATAATTATAAAGATGATGATGAAATATATAGATTGCTGGATACTTTAGGTTTAGCTAATTATGTTAATTCTTATCCTAAAAATTTATCTGGAGGAGAAAGACAAAGGGTTGCTATTGCAAGAGCGATTATAAAAAAACCTAAAATATTATTGTGTGATGAGCCAACTGGGGCTTTAGATGTTAAAAATGGCGAGGCAATTATGAAAATACTTAAAGATTTATCAAAAGATTGTCTTGTAATTGTGGTAACACATGATAAAAGGTTAGCTAAAAAGTATTCTGATAGAGTAGTTGAACTTAGTGATGGAAAAGTTATTAGTGATAGTAACTCTATTTTGGATGTGGAGGCTAAAAACACTTATAGTAAAGAAAAAAATCATATGTCTATAAAAGGGGTTATGAAACTATCTTTGATGTTTATTAAAAGTAAGAAAAAAAGAGTATTTTTTTTAATGATTTCGCAAGCTATTTGTGTTTTTAGTTTAATATTGGTCTGTGAATTATCGAGGGGTTTTAATAAAAAAATTAATAATCTTAATACGGATATGGCATCAAGTTATCCTGTTGTGGTAAGTGAATATGTTACAAATTATGAAATAGATAATAAAAAACAGGAAGATAATTTAATTAAAAAAGAACAGGCTAGTTATGTACATCATAATGTTATGACTAATAAGTTGGATACTTATATTAGAAATATTTCTTTTAAAGAGATTAGGGCTTTAAGTTATAAAAATCCTTATTATATACCTATTTTTATTAAGAAAAATGGGAAAGTAATCCATAAAAATATTAGTGATTATTTATATAGTGTGCCTTATAATGGAGAAGAAAAACTAACTTTTGAGCAATATGATTTAGTGGCGGGGAAAGATATTGAAAAATATAATGAAGTTTTGTTGGTGGTATCTAGTAACAATACAATAAGTACAGAGTTATGTAAGGAATTAGGACTAGATTTAGATAGTTATAAATATGAAGATATTTTGTCTTTAAATTTTAAGTTGGGGTTTTATGATAATTATATTCAAATTGATGATGATGTTACTTTTAATGCTGATTTAGCATATGATAAGGGAATTGATTTAAAAATTGTGGGTATTGTTAAAGCAAAAGAAGATTACTCTTTTAATTATTCTTCAGTTTTATTATGTGATGAGGATTTATTTTCTTCTTTTTTAAAGTTTAATAAAGATAATTTGGTTTTGGAATATCAAAAAAATAGTGATGTTAATGTTTTGAATAAAGATAATTTATCTACTTATGAGAAAAGTAAATTATTATCAAAGTTTACTTATAATTCATTTTCTTTGGAGTATTTAATTTATCCAGTTGATTATAGTAGTAAAAAAAGAATTTTAAATTATTTAGATAGTTATTTAGATTCAAAGATAATTGTTAATGATTCAATTAATTTAGTTACTGATGTTTCAAAGGTTTTAGTGGATATTATTTCGTTTGTTATGTTATTTTTTTCAATATTGTCTTTTGTAGTAATGCTTATTATGATAGGGGTAATTTTCTATATAAATATTATTGAAAAAAAACAGGAGATTTGGATTTTAAGATATTTAGGGGCTAGATGTAAAAATGTTAAAATGATTTTTAATTTAGAGGCTATTTTGATTGGTGTTTTTTCTGGTATTTTTGGTATTTTGTTGGCTTTTTTGTTGTTTAAAGTTTTTAATAAGATAATTTTTATTTTTACATCGATTAGTGATGTTTTAGAAATATCTATTTTTAATGGGGTGTTGTTTGTTATTTTTTCAATTTTAATTACTTTAGTTGGAAGTTATTTTCCTGTTAGTAAGCTTTCTTTTGGTAAATATAGTAAATAGTTAATATCAGATAGATAGCATTTTGCATAAAATACAATAACTGCTTAAAAGGGGGTGATTGTATTAAAACATATATTGTTTTAGTAGGAATTTTAATTCCTCTTATAGGAACGTCTTTAGGTGCTATGCTAGTTTATTTTTCTAAAAGGGAACTTAAAGATTCTACTAAAAAAGTATTTATGGGATTTGCTAGTGGTGTTATGATTGCTGCAAGTGTGTGGTCTTTAATTTTACCTTCGATTGAAAAGTCAGAAAATATGGGTATGTGGAAGTTTGTACCAAGTGCAGTAGGTATTATTTTGGGAATATTTAGTTTGTTATTTTTGGATAAATATGTGGATAAATTATTAAGTAAGAAAAGTTTAAAATTTAAAGATAAAGGCAATTTAATGCTTTTGATTTCGGTTACATTACATAATATACCAGAGGGTATGGCTGTTGGAGTTGTTTTTGCCTCTTGTCTTATGGGTAATTTTTCGTTAATTATTATGGCAGCATTTAGTTTAGCAATTGGAATTGCTGTTCAAAATATACCTGAGGGTGCAATTATTTCTTTACCTTTGATAGGAGAGGGATATTCAAAAAATAGAGCATTTTTCTATGGGGTTATGTCTGGTGTTGTGGAGCCTTTATTTGCTTTTTTAACTATTTTGCTTATAAATATGGTGGTACCAATTTTACCTTATTTGTTATCGTTTGCTGCAGGAGCAATGATTTATGTTGTTATTAATGAATTAATACCAGAGATAAGTAGTGATAAAAATAATTTTAAAGGGGTAGTTAGTTTTGCTTTTGGTTTTATTATTATGATGATTTTAGATGTGATTTTGTAATAATTAGTTGTAACTTGGCCTTGATTTTTAATAAGAAAAAATGTAAGATATATTTAGATAATATGGAGGAGTTTATGAAGGAAGATAAAAAGGTTACAATAATTTCTTTTGTGATTGTGGTTGTTTTAGTTTTATTAATAATTGGAGGAGCTTATGCAATGTTTAGTTTTAGTGCTTCTGGACAATTAGAAAATGAAATTAATTCTGGAGTTGTAGCAATTTCTTATAAAGATAAAACTTTAATTAGTGTTAGCAATCAGACTCCTCTTAGTGATAAAGAAGGTATGGCAAGAGAGGAAAACACCATGGAATTTAGTATTGATGCTAATATCGCGGGGGTTATTTCAGTTGGGTTTGATTTAGGTTTTACTGATATTGTTGAGGGAGCACATCTTACTAGTCAATATATTAAATTTGTTTTGTATCAAGGTGATCAGTTAGTTGTAGGAAGTCCTGAAGCTGGTGTTACTATTGATAGTACGAAAGACGTTAAGGGAAATTTTCTTCAAGATCATGTGATATTAAGTGGTACTTTTAGTACAACAGAAAGTAGAAATTATAAATTAGTTGCTTGGATTTCTGATCAATATGCAGATAATTTAACTGTAACTAGTGGCAAAACGCATTCAGTTAATGTCGTTGGAGAAACTTTTAAATTTAAAATTCAGTTAAAAGCAGGACAAATCTTTAGTTAATTTAAAAATAAAAAAAAGTAAACAATTTTTCTTGATTGGTTTACTTTTTTTGTTTTATTTTGTTAATATATCGCAGATGAGATTAGATATTTCTGTTGGATTATCGATTGGTAATCCTTCGATTAAACGAGCTTGGGCATATAGGACTTTGCTATATTTTTTTAATTCTTCTTTATCATTTATATATAAATCTTGAAGTTTTTTAGCGATAGGGTGTTTAGAATTAATTTCTAATATTTTTTGAGCATTAATGGAGTCGTTAGTAGGCATAGCATTTATTACTTTTTCCATTTCTATAGATACTTCTTCAGTTGAAGATAGGCAAACAGGATGATTTTTTAATTTATTTGTAAATTTAACTTCTTGAATATTAAGTTCTGTTTTCATTAAATCTAGTAAGTCTTTTGAATTTTCATTTAATTTTTTTAATTCTTCTTTTTCTTCTGTAGTATCTAGATCGATATCGTTAGAACAGATGTTTTTAAAGTCTTTATCTTCATATTTTAACATTGTTTTAAAAACAAATTCATCTAAGTAATTAGTGCATAGTAAGATATCTTTATTTTTAGAAATTGCTGATTCTACTTGAGGTAGAGTTTTTATTTGATCTATAGAATTACCACAGGCATAGTATATTGCTTTTTCATCTTTGTTATTATCTAGGTATTCTTTTAAAGAAATTAATTTATTTTCTTTTGATGAGTAAAACATTAGTAAATCTTGTAGTTTTTCTTTATCCATACCAAAGCTGTTATAGATACCCATTTTTATTTGAAGACCAAATTCTTCCCAAAATTTAGCATAGTCTTCTTTTTTGTTAGTTTGCATATCTATTAATTCATTTTTAATATGTTTTTCGATGTTGTTAGCAATGGTTTTTAATATTCTTGTCTGTTGAAGCATTTCACGAGAAATGTTAAGAGATAAATCAGGAGAGTCGACAACACCTTTTACAAAGCTATAATAATCAGGAATTAAGTCTTGGCATTTTTCCATGATGAGAACTCCATTAGAATATAGTTGTAAGCCTTTTTCATATTCTTTAGTATAGTAATCGTAGCTAGTGTGTGAAGGAATATAAAGTAGGGAATTGTATTCTAAAGTTCCTTCAGCTTTAATGTGAATATGCGTTAATGGTTTTTCATAGTCATTAAATTTGTCTAAATAAAATGTATTATATTCATCTTCTTTGATATCTTTTTTATTTCTTCTCCATAAAGGAATTAGACTATTGATAGTTTCTAGTTTGGTTTCGTTATCTAAAGTTGTTTCCATTTTTATTGGATAAGTTATGTAATCAGAGTATTTTTTAATTAGATTTTTAAGTTCATAATCTTCTAAAAAGCGATTGTATTCTTCATCAGATTTAATTGTTAAAATAACATCTGTTCCATAGCTTTCTTTGTTGGATTTTTTAATTGTGTAACCTTCTGTTCCTGTTGATGTCCAACTGTAAGCGTCTACATCATTGTATGATTTAGAAAGTACTTCTACTTTTTCTGCAACCATAAAAGCAGAATAGAATCCTACACCAAATTGTCCAATTATATCAATATTTTCTTTTTTCTTGTTTTGTTCTTTGAAATCAAGAGATCCACTTTTGGCAATTGTTCCTAGATTAGTTTCTAGTTCATCTTTTGTCATACCAATACCATTGTCGGATATGGTTAGAGTTCTTGATGGTTTATCAACTTTGATAATTATGGCAAAATCATCAATTTTTATTTTTGATTTTTTGTCTGTTAAAGATTGATAGTGAAGTTTATCAATGGCATCTGATGCATTGGAAATAATTTCTCTTAAAAATATTTCTTTATTTGTATAGATAGAATTAATCATTAATTCCATTAATCTTTTTGATTCTGTTTTAAATTCTTTCATATTATTTTTCTCCTTTTAGCACTCTAAATGATTGACTGCTAAAATGATTATATTATAAATATTAAATAATTGTCAATACAAATAAATAAAGTTTTTGTGATTGTATTTGAAAATGTCTTAAATATAATATATTATATGTTATGGAAGTGATGATTATGAAAGATGAAACATATACTCTAGAATCTTCAAATATTTTGTATACTTCAATTTCTTATAAATATATTGATGATTATTTAACTATGGTAAATGATTTAGATGTACAAAAATTTATTACTAAAGATGTTAAATTATTTAGTTATGATGATGAAGTAGAGTGGATTAAAAATAAATTAAAGGATAAGGCAATAATTTTTACTATGTTGGAGAAAAAAAGTAATAAGTTTATTGGAAATATAGAGTTAAAAGATTATACTGGTAGCAGTGCAGAAATTGGAATTTCTATAACTAGTAAGATGCAAAATAAACATTATGGGTTAGAAGCGATGAAGACTATGATTGATTATGGATTTAATAAGTTACTTTTAAAAGAAATAACTTTAGTAGTTTTCTCTAGTAATGCAAGAGCGATACATTGTTATAAAAAATTAGGATTTGTTGAATATAAAGTTATTAAAGATGTTGCTGTTATTGATGAACAAAAAGTTGATGATATTTATATGAGGATAGTTAGATAAAAATTTGTGTAATGAAAAATCTTAATTTTGTTGTGTAGTGTAATTGATAGTGAGTATGATATAATTATAGTAGGTTGTGTTGATGAATTGAGATTTAACTTTTAAAAGGAAAGGTTAATAAAACGTGAAAATTAGGGAGGATGGTGTATATTATGAGACTAAAAGCAATGAAATTTATTGATTTATTTGCTGGTATAGGTGGGTTTAGATATGCACTTGAATCTTTTGGTTGTAAATGTGTTTTTTCATCTGAATTAGATAAATATTGTCAAGAAAGTTATAATTTAAATTTTGGAGAAATACCTCATGGAGATATAACAAAGATAGATGAAAAAGATATTCCGAGTTTTGATATACTTTGTGCTGGTTTTCCATGTCAGCCATTTAGTATATCTGGAAAACAAAAAGGATTTTTCGATACAAGAGGAACGTTATTTTTTGATATAGTTAGAATTGTTGGTTATCATAAACCTAAAATTATATTTTTGGAAAATGTTAAGAATTTAAAGGCACATAATGGTGGAGCAACTTTTGAAGTTATTTTTAATACCTTGGATAGTTTAAATTATAATATATATTATAAAATTCTTAATGCTAAAAATTTTGATTTACCTCAAAATAGAGAAAGAATTACAATTGTTTGTATAAGAAAAGATATTGATAATGGTAAATTTAAATTCCCAGAATCATCTAAACATTTTGTTACTATTAGTGATATTAAAGAAGATGATGCAATTACAAGTAAATATGTTATTAATAGAAATGATATTTATATAGATGAGAAAAAGTTAAGTGAAGCAATAAGAAATGGTAAAAAGCAAAAACCTCTTAGAATTGGTGTTATTGGAAAAGATGGGCAAGGTAATAGAATTTATCATGAAAATGGTATAGGGATAACTTTGGCTGCATCAAGTGGAGGTGCTGCTTCAAAAACAGGTGCTTATTATATAAATGGTAAAGTAAGAAAATTGAGTCCAAGAGAAGCTGCTAGATTGCAAGGATTTCCTGAAGAATTTAAGATAATAAAAAATGAAAATCAAGCGTTGAAGCAATTTGGAAACAGTGTTCCAATTAATTTGTTAAAAGAGGTGTTTAAAGGTTTAGAAGATGTTTAGGAGAACACGATGAAGAAATGGGAAAGTTTTGAAAATAAAATGGTAAAATATAAAATAAATAACATATATATGATTTATTGACTTTTAAAAATGTTTTTGTTATTATTTCTTTGTAAGAAAATGGGTGAATTTATGCGTAAAGTAAATATTGTAATTTTTTCATCGGGTATTAGTGAAAAATCTGGTACTTTAGATTCCGTCGTTAATAATTTAAGTAGAAAAGGATATAATTGTTTTTGCTGGAGAGATTTATTTAAAGATGCAAATAATAAAGATAATATAGCATTGTT
>CANQOV010000003.1 GCA_947625575.1 uncultured Bacilli bacterium
TTATGTATATTTTTATTTTATCTGTCAATATTGTCCCATCACTTTTATCTACTAATTGGAAATCTCTTATTGACTTTGTATTCCCTTCAAAATTATAATTTATTATGTTTATTAAGGTTGTACTTTTAAAGTCATATTTCTCATTTGTTTTGATATTTCCTCTAAAAACTCTAAAGATATAATCATTATTCCTTTCTAAAGATACTATTAAGGCTTGATTATTCATCTCTATTACTATATATCTATCATTTACTTCCACAATCAAATCTACTCTTTGACTTTTTTCTTTATACTTTTCTTTATCTATATCATTTTTGACATATCTTATGGCTTTTGTTATTTCTTCAACATCTTTATTTATTATATCTTTTAAAAAGTATGCTAAATATTCTTTATGATTTTCATTATCTAACATTATTTTAAACATTACATCTGATGTTAAAGGTAATATGTTTTCTGATATTTTTTGTAAGTTTCTCTCCTTTTCATTTTCTATTATTTTCTTGTTTAATAATACTTCATCATTTTGTTTTAACATATATTAGTCTCCTCTTATTTTTAATAAATTTTTTTGCTTTTGATCAAGAGCAAGTTCAATTTAACACATTAAAAATATTAAGACAAACCACCAATTTTAAGATTTCATAGAAAAAGTATATTAAAAAACTTATTTTCATCTATATAAAATTAAAAATTAACATTAAAAAACACCTAAAAATGTTATTTTAGGCATTTTTTATATTTTTTTTAATTTTTTTTAAATTGTTGGGAATAGAAAATTATATAGAGATGTTGGCTCTATATTTAATAGGAGTAATATTAAGAAAGCTATTATTAAAAAAGGACCAAATGGAATTATTTTATCTTTCTTTTTAAAGTAAAAGTATCCTGATATTGGTAAAGCTATAAAACATGCTAAAGCTATGGCAAAGAAAGATGTTATTAATGGTTGTGTTAAACCTAAAGCAAATAATAGTTTTATGTCTCCTCCTCCTAAAGACTCTTGTTTAAATAATAGATTTCCTATTTTCATTAGTAAATACATAAATAAAAACATTATTAATCCATATATTAAATATTTGTAGGAAGTTGTCCCAAAACGAAAAGCATTTATTATTAAGATAACTATTGAATAAAATATTGTTATTTCATCAGGGATTATATAATAGTTTAAATCTGTTACTACTACTATTACAAAAAATGTTGATAAAACAATTGCTAATACTAAATTCCAAGAAAAACCTAAAACATAGTAACTTATCATAAATAATACTGCTGTTAATATTTCATTTATGGGATAGAATACAGATATTTTTTCTTTGCAATGTTTACATCTACCTTTTTGAATTAAATAAGAAAAAACTGGGATTAGTTCTATTGGACTAAGGGTATGATTACAATTTGGGCAATGACTTCTTGGGTATATTATTGACTCATTTTTACTTCTTCGAAAAGCGACAACATTACAAAAAGAGCCTATTATTAAACCAAAGATAAAGAATAGTATTAAGTATAGCGTATTCATTTTAATATCCTATCTGTGAATAAAAACTAAACATTGGAATTACTATTGATAAGACTACTACCCCTACAATTGTGGCTAAAAAAACAATCATTATTGGCTCGATAAAAGTATTTAGTCTTTTAACATAATTTGAGTGTAATGTCCCATAATATTTGGCTACATAATCCATCATCGTTCCTAGTTTTCCTGTGTTTTCTCCAGTTTGTAACATTTCATATGCCGCAGTTGGAAATGCCCATTTATTTCTAAATGAATCACTTATTTTTGATCCTTTGGATAATGATTCTAAAGAATCTTTTATTATTTCTTTAAATACTTCATTAGTTGATATGTTTTCTAAAATTGACATTGAATCAGTTATAAAGACTTCATGATTTAACAAGGAAGCAAAAGTTTTGGTAAACATATATACTTCTTTATATATAATCATTTTGCCTATTATTGGTAGTCTCATATAGATAGTTTGCATTGTTTTTCTAAATGTTTTGATATTTTTATAACAATAGTGATATGTAATTGTTACTAATAAAATAATTAATATTATTAATAAAATATTTTTTGATAAAAAATTAGAAGTTGAAATTACAAATCTAGTAAGTGCTGGTATTTCAGCATTGTTTTGTTTAAATAATCCTACAAATTCAGGAATTATATATATTAAAATGAAAGTAAATACTATTATAGAAAATATAAATATGATAGCAGGATATGTTAAGGCATTTATGACATCTTTGTGGGTTTTATCTATTGATGTATAGTAATTTGCCATATCATCTAATATTTCTACTAAATCTCCAGTTAGTTCTGATGTTTTAACCATGTTTATGAGCAATTTTGGAAATACATCTTTTTGTTTAGCTAAAGCTTGAGAAAATGGCTCCCCTTTTGTTAATTCATAGATTAAATTCATGAATATTAATTGATCATCTTTTTTAGCTGCTTGACGTTGTAATATTCTTACTGCGTCAATTAAGGGGATACCTGCTTTTAGGTAAGCTGATAGCTGGGTTAACATAAATGATAATGAAGCTGCGTCTTTAGTTTTTTTACCTATTTCCATGTATAAAAATTCATTTTCTTTGGTTATTTTTTCTACTTGTAAACCCTCATTTTCTAAAAATGTTTTTGTTTCATCAAGATTATAGCTATCTATTCTTCCTTTTACTTTTGTTCCTTGTGGGGTTGTTGCAAGATAAGAATATCGAACTTTTTTTGCTTTTTCTTCGTTTGTTTTTTTAGGTTTTGCCATAAGTATCCCCTCCTATTTTCATTTATATTGTATCTTATTTTTTTAGAGTTTGCAATAAATTACTGTACAATTATCTTGGGTTTGCATAAACTACCAATAGGAGGTAAGGTTATGAACGGTTATTTTAATTATCCACCTTATTACGTGATGAATTCTATCCCGGTTGCAAGAAGTGTTAGTCCACTTACAAGACTTGGCAATTTGTTTAGGGGTGGAGGCGCATTAGGTAGTAGTGCTGGTAGTGCAATTGGTACGGCTGCTAGTGCAGGAAGAACTGGTATTACTTTTTCTGGTATTTTAAACGGTGCTAGTAAGACTTTGGGTGTTATAAATCAAGCTATTCCAGTTTTTTATCAGGTTAAACCTATCTGGAATAATGCTAAAACAATGTTTAGAGTTATGAAAGAAGTAAATAGTGATAGTAAATCTAGTTATAGAACTGATAATAGTGAAAAGCCTTTAGATAAAGATGTTACTATTACTCATGTTCAAAACAGTAGTTCTTCTAACGGGGTTGGTCCTACCTTTTTTGCCTAGAAAAAAGATCAGATTATTTTTTTTAGATATCTGATCTCTTTTTTTAATTTTAAACGTTGTTTTAGTTTTGATGTTGGTAGCATTTTTAAAATGTTTTCTTTTTTCTTTAACAGATAATTATAGTAATCTATGGTGTTATTATCTTGTTTTTTTCTTAAGATAGGACCATATTTATAATCTTTTTTTGTATAATGTTTTCTTTTTTTATTTACTTTTATTATTATGTAATATTTTTTATTTTCTTTTATTACTTCTTCATCAGTTATATGATAGTTTAGATTGCAAAGATGTCTTCTTAATAATTCATAATCATTATTACTAGCAGTTATTATGGTTTCTATTTTAGATAGTTTTTCTTTTTTCAAGATATTTATTATAGTATTGCTACCCATACCCGCTAAAACAAGGGTGTTAACATCTTGTGGCATATTATTTAAACCGTCACTTTGATAAAGAGTGATTTTGTTTTCTAAGTTGTATTTTTTTATGTTTTCTTTAGCAAATTTTAGTGGCTTAGCTTTAATATCTTGAGCATAGATTTTCATGTTGGGATTATTAAGAGCTAAATAAATGTCTAATAAGGCATGATCACAGCCAACATCTAGGATAATAGCATTACTAGGTATTAATGATGCTATTGTTTTTAAACGATTAGAGATATTCATTAGTCTGTTAGAAAGTCTTTTAATTTTTTACTTCTTGATGGATGTCTCATTTTTCTTAAAGCTTTGGCTTCAATTTGTCTTATTCTTTCTCTTGTAACACCAAATATTTGACCAACTTCTTCAAGGGTGCGACATTGACCGTCTTCAAGACCAAATCTTAATCTTAGTACTTTCTCTTCCCTTTCAGTTAATGTTAATAATACATTATCTAATTCTTCTTTTAATAATTCAGAAGTAGCATATTCTTCAGGAGACATTGTTCTTTCATCTGGGACAAAATCTCCTAAGTGAGAATCATCTTCTTCGCCAATTGGGGTCTCTAATGATACTGGATCTTGAGCTATTTTTAATACTTCACGAACTTTTTCTGGAGTTGTGCCTAATTTTTTAGCAAGTTCTTCTTCAGTTGGCTCTCTATTTAACTCTTGTGTTAGTTGTCTTTGAACACGAGATAATTTATTTATGGTTTCAACCATGTGAACTGGAACACGAATTGTTCTTGCTTGATCGGCAATAGCACGAGTTATAGCTTGTCTTATCCACCAAGTTGCATAGGTAGAAAATTTATACCCTTTATTAGGATTAAATTTATCTACTGCTTTCATAAGTCCCATGTTTCCTTCTTGGATTAAGTCTAGGAAAGCCATACCACGACCAACATATCTTTTAGCAATTGATACTACTAAACGAAGATTGGATTCTGCTAGAACTCTTTTGGCTTCAGGATCATCTTCTTCAGCACGCAAAGCATATTCAAATTCTTCATCAGCAGTTAAAAGATTTATACGACCTATTTCTTTTAAATACATCCTAACAGGATCATTTATTTTAATATCTTTGTTGGAAGCTATATCATCAAATAAAGAATTTTGATCATCACTATCATCTTCTTCTTCATCTTGAGTTATTATTTCAATATTGTTTTGGACAAACATATTGTATAAATCATCTAAAGCATCATTATCAGGATCAATTCCTTTTAAATGTTCGGCAATTTCTTCAAATGTTATTTTACCAGTTTTTTTACCTTTTTCTAATAATTCTTTTTTTCGTTCTTCAAATGTTTTAATTTCATTAATCATTTTATTCAACTCCAATTTTACATTTCCTTATTTCTTCGCTTATCATTGCTTTTTTTATTGGATCTTGTTCATTTGACATTTTCTCTTTTAGTCTTGTTATTCTTTCTTTATTTTCATATCCTTTTATTACAGCAATGTAATCTAAAATAGTTGTTTCGTCAATATTATAATCAAAATCACTATTTATAATACTTTTTAAATATTCTTCCAATTCTTTTTTATCATTTAAAGAAGTAAAGAAATCAGCAAGTGATAAAGTATCATGTAAATGGTAATAATGAATTATTTCATTGGCTAAATATCTAGCAATAGAAGATGGTAAATAATTAAGATTTTTTTCATATATTTTACTTATTTTTTTACTATTTAACATAGCATTTAAAATAACTTCTGTCGCTTTTTGATATTTGTTTATTGTCTTTATTTCGCTCTTTGGTGTTTTTATCGAGTTAATTTTACTATATTTTTCGTTATTTTGCAACTTATTTTTTAAAATTTCTATATCTATTTTGAACTCAAAAGATAATTTTTGCAATAATAATTGTTGTTTTATAACGTCTTGTTCGTTAGAAACTTCTTTTATTGCCTCATTTAAATAAGCAGTTTGTTCATCAATTGAAGTTAGGGTTTTACCATCTTTTAAATATGATAATTTATAATCGGAAAAATCTATTGGGTACTGTAATAGTGATAAGTAATCATCTTTTCCATATTTTATGATGTATTCATCTGGATCTAAATCTTCTTTTAATAGAACAACACTTACTTTAAAGTTTTCTTCTTCTAATTTTTTACCTACAGTAAACATACCATGTCTTCCAGCATTATCAGAATCTAGACAAAGATAAATATTATTAGATAAACGTTTTAATAAAGTGATATGTTCTTTGGTCAGTGATGTTCCCATTAAAGCAACAGTATTATATATACCAATAGAAGCAAGACGTATTACGTCCATAAATCCTTCAACAATTATGACGTATTTTTTATCTCTTACATATTCTTTTGATTCGTAGTAATGAAATAATAAATTTCCCTTAGTAAAGATTGGTGTTTCTTTGGTATTAATGTATTTTGAATCGCTTTTAGCACGATAGATTCTTCCTGAAAAACCTACTACTTTTCCTGTTATATCAAAAAGAGGAAACATAATACGATCCATAAATATATCAGTTGTACCATTGCCTAGGCCATATTGTTCCATTTCTTTTAAAGTATAACCTTTTTGTAATAATATTTTTGTTAGATATTCTTTATCTTTTAAAGCTAATCCTATTTTAAATGTTTTTATTAATTCTTCGTTTATTTTTCTTTTTTCTAAATATTCTTTTGCTTCTTTAGCATAAGTTGAATTTAAATTATTTTGATACAATTTTAAAGCAATTTCATACATTTCATAATATTTTTCATATTTATTATTATTTTTAACTTTTATATTATTAATAGCTATGCCACTTTTTTTGGCTAATATTTCTAAAGCTTGTCGAAAGTCAACTTTTTCATAATCCATTACAAAATTAAAGACATTACCACTGGCACCACAAGAAAAACATTTATATATTTGCTTTTCTTTAGATACACTCATACTAGGATTGGTATCATCATGGAAAGGACAGATGCCAAAATAATTTTTACCTTTTTTCTCAAGTGGCATATAAGAAGTTATTACTTCTACTATATCGTTTGCTTGTCTTACTTTATTTATTAGGTCATTTTCCATTTTACTACTTCCTTTTTTAGAAATCTTTAGTATATATTATACAATAAAACACATATTATTAATAGGTGATATTGTGAAAAAATATTTTAAAATTATTTTACTATATTCTATTATTGTTTTTGTTATTAGCAGTTTAATACACTCTTTTTATGAAATGCTTCCTAATGGTGTTACTTTAATATTTTTCCCTGTTAATGAATCTATTTGGGAACATATGAAAATGATTTTTTCTTCTTATGTTTTGTTTACAATTGGAAAAACTATCTTATTTAATAAAAAGACTATTCTTTTGGATATTTTAACTGCTTATACTAATATTATTGTCTTTTTAATTTTATATTTACCTATTTATTATATTTTTAAAGAAAATATGATAGTAACTTTATCGATATATTTTATTTCTATTGTTATAAGTTTTATAATAAGGTTTATTGTTAAGAAAAAACTTAAAGTTAGTGAAAAAATTGATAATTTAAGTTTTATTTTAATAATTGTTACTTATATTTTATTTACTTATCTTACCTATTATCCTATTAATGCAGATATTTTTATTGATCATGTTAATAAAAAGATTGGTGTTTATAAAATAAGATAAAAAATCACTAGATAAGTGATTTTCTTTTAAACATTTCAATATCTTTGTTGGCATAGATATTTATTTGTGAGGGTAACATTGTTTTAATAAAACCTAGACCATTGATAACTATATCTTCTTTAAAGCCAATGTTCATTGTTCTTTTTGGCTCTTCTTTTAAAGATTTATTCCATTTAGAAAAAACTTTTTTTACTTTTAAATCATTGGATATGAAGATAGTGTAACTATTGTAATCTTTATTGTATTCTATTGGATAATCTATTCTTATTAAGTTTTCAATTATTAAGCTATCATTTGGTCTTAATTGGTATGTTCTTGGTCTTATTGGCTTTGCTGGCAAGACTTTTTTGATTAGTTTGTTGGGTATAAAGTTTAAGATGTTACCATAATCGACAAAACCCGGGGTATCAATAATTGTGAAGTCTTTTAATGAAATTTTGATTTCATTTAAAGTAGTTGTTGGCATGTATGATGTTGTTAGTTCTATTTTTTCATTAGAATATTTTTCAATTAATAGATTTAGTAAAGTTGATTTACCTGCGTTAGTGGAGCCAATTACATAGACATTTTGATAAGTGCGATGTTTTTTTATTTCTTTCATTAATTCATCTAGATTATAATTTTCTTTTGATGATGTTACTACAATTGATGAAAAGTTAAGATTTAAACTTTCAAAGTATTCAATTAATTTTTTATCTGTTATGCTATTTTTTAATGAATCTATTTTGTTTAAAACTAAAATAACTTTGTTTTGTGTTAAAACATTTCTTATTTCTTCTAGATTACTTGGAATAGATAGTACGTCGACAACAAATAAAACTAGTGATTTGGTGTTTTTGATATTATTTAAAATATCCATGTATTCTAGTGTTGTATTAGCAGTGGTGTATTCGCCATAATTACGCATTTTAAAACAACGCATACATAAAGTTTTAGTTAAATCTTTGGTGTATCCGTCTTTGGCCGGATCAGTATCTTGTAATTCTATACCACAACCTATACATTTTTTACTCATAATAATCTCCTCTTTTTAATTTATTTTTTTTGAATATTAATTTTTCAATTTGTCTATTTATGGCTGTTATTTTTTCTATATCTTTTATTTGGTAATCAACAAGAATAGAATAAAATTTATTTCTTTTAGCTAAGGCTATATCTGTTAGTAGTTGATCTCCAATTATAGCAATTTGATTTTTAGAATAATTTTTAATATTTTTTATTTTTTTAAGTCCTGCGTTGGTAGGTTTTAGGGCTTTGGTTATAATTTCTATATCATAATCATTTTTAATTTTAGTTATTCTATTTTTTCTTACGGTATTTGATAAGATTACCACTTCAAAATCTTTTTTAAGTTTTGTTAGAAGTGTTTTTGTTTGGCTATTTAATGTATCATGATTTTTATCTATTAAAGTGTTATCTAAATCAAATATTAATAATTTTATATTTAGATTTTTTAATAAGTTATATGGTATTGCAAATATATCTTGTTTATACATATCGGGCATTAATGATCACCTATTAAGTATTTTATCAAAATTCAAAAAAAAAGAAAAGTCTATATAATTTAATATGACTAAATTATAATATTCTTTCTCTAACTTTTTTGTTTGGTTTGTTTATTTCATTATCTTTAAAATTATCTATATTTATTTTAGGGTGAAAACTTAAAAAATACTTCCCTATTTTATCTTTTTCTAAATTTGGTGCATATATGAATTGCAAAGAATTATTAAAGTGTAAGAAAGCTTCTCCTGCTACTTGTAAGCTTGGAAGTATTAGCACTTGCAATGTGTTATTACAAAACAAAAAATTATCTCCTACTACTTGTAAAATTGCCAAGTTTATAGATTTCAATGAATTATTTAAATGCAAAAAATCATGATTTACAAATTGTAAATTGGGAAGAGTTAGATGCTGTAATGAGTTGTTACAATATAAGAAACGATTTCCTACTTTTTGTAAGTGTGACAAATTTAGAGATTTCAATGAATTATTAGAATATAAAAAACTATCTCCTGCTACTTGCAAATTTGGAATAATTAACTCTTGTAATGAGTTGTTACAATATAAGAAATAATCATTTACTTTTTTAACATTATAATTTTCTAATTTTATAATTTGATTATATTCATTTAATACTATTTTTACATCTATACCGCCTTTTACTTTTATTATTACTATTTTATCTTTTTCTACTTTTTTTACTTCTATTTTTTCGATATCTTTTATAGTGTCAACAAATGAATCAGTATCTTTGCTATTGTACGTTTTTATTGTTTTATTTACTAAATCTAAGATAAAATAATCCATAACTATATATTTTTCTTTATCATATCTTTTTACTTCATAATTATCTATTATTATATTGTTTGGACAGTAATATATATTATTTATTTTTTGATTATATTTATAATACTTTCCGTCACTTGCTTTAACATAGCCTTTTAGTTTGACTTTATATTTTTGTTTTAAGCCATATCCTTTTTCAAAACTTTTTGTTAAACCCGGTGTAATATTGTCTAGATTATTTGAAAATGTTGAATCCGAATCAGCAACACTGTGATTATATCTATTTTTTATAGATAATGTATTGCAATCATCTTTTTTAAATTGAATACTTAATACACTTGTTGCATATTTATCTTGTCTATCTGGGGTTTTATAATCTTCTCGTTTTATTTGGTCTACATCTTTTTTTACGGCAAAGAAAACATGACAATAATCTAATATTCCTTTTGCAAAGGTGCCTGCTTTTTCGTATTTTGCATAATATTTTTTAAAACTTTGGATATCTTTTTCTATATGACACTCATATAAATTATATCCTATTTCACTTAACAATTCTTCTGGTGTCTTATTGGTTTCTATTTCATCATCTTTTGTTAAACTATAAATATAATCTTTAAATTCTTTTTTCTTGTTTTGTTTAATAATATCGTCATATAAACTATGATTTGGCTCGAAATTATTAAATAATAAATTTGGTAATAAATCTTTTGTTTCTAATATATCAGAAAAATATTTACAACAAAAATTAGCCATTTTTTCTCCATAGTTTTCTTTTATTAATTTTAAATCAGTATCCATAAATGTCTCCTCATCAATTCGGGTTATATTGTAGCAAAAAAAAGATTATATTGTCAAACATAATAATAGATTTTAGATAACTATCTTCGTATTAATTTTTTAGTGTTTTCATCTGTTTCATAATCTTTAAAATTATCTATATTTAGTATTGGGTGTGACATTAAAAAATTCTTTCCTATTTTTTGTATATTTGGTAAATATATGAATTGTAATGAATTATTATAATATAAAAAATCATTTCTTACTATTTGTAGGTTTGGTAGATTTAGCACTTGTAAAGATTTATTATAAAATAAGAAACAATTTCCTATTGCTTGCAAATTTGGTAAATTTAGTCCTTGTAATAATTTATTGTAATGTAAAAAATCATTTCCTACTATTCGTAGATTTGGTAAACTTAGCACTTGTAATGAATTATTACGATGTAAAAAATCATTTCCTACTACTTGTAAGCTTGGAAGAGTTAACTCTTGCAATGTGTTATTATAATATAAGAAACTATTATTTACTTTTTTTACATTATAATTTTCTAGTTTTATAATTTGATTATATTCATTTAATACTATTTTTACATCTATACCATTTTTTACTTTTATTATTACTATTTTATCTTTTTCTACTTTTTTTACTTCTATTTTTTCGATATCTTTTATTGTATCTATAAAAGAATCATTAATTTTATTATTATATGTTTTTATTTTTTTATTTACTAAATCTAAAATAAAATAATCCATAACTATATATTTTTCTTTATCATATCTTTTTACTTCATAATTATCTATTATTATATTATTGGGGCAGTAATATATATTGTTTATGTTTTGATTGTATTTATAATATTTTCCGTCGTTTGCTTTAACATAATTAATCATTTCAAAATAAGTAGGTATTGTTTTTTGTTTCATTTTGTAATAATCTTCAAAACTTTTGGTTAAACCCGGTATTATGTTATCTAAATTGTTTGAAAATGTTGAATCTGGATTGTCAACAATATGATTGTATCTATTTTTTATTGATAATGCACAAGAATCATCTTTGTCAAATTGAATACTTATTACACTTGTTCCATATTTATCTTGTCTATTTGGGGTTTTATAATCTTTTCTTTTTATTTGGTCTACATCTTTTTTTACAGCAAAAAATACATAACACCATTTTAATCTTGTTTCATTAAAAGTACATAATTCTTCCCCTTTTGCATAATATTTTTTAAAACTTTGGATATCTTCTTGTGTATGACACTCATATAAATTATATCCTGCCTCATTTAATAATTCTTCTGGTGTTTTATGAGTGTTTATTTCTTTGGCTTCTTTGATCTTTAATAAGTTATATATACAATCTTTAAATTTATTTTCTTTGTTTTGATTTATAATGTCGTCATATAAACTATGATTTGGCTCGAAATTATTAAGTAATATATTGGGTAATAAACCTTTTGTTTCTAAAAGAGTAGAAAAATGTTTGCAACAAAAATGAGCCATTTTTTCACCATATTTTCTCTTTATTAGTTTTAAATCAGTATTCATAGATATCCCTCATCAATTTGGGCTATATTGTAACAAAAAATGGTTGTCTTGTCAAACTTAATAATCGATTTGATAGTGTTTCAAAAGTGGGGAGATTTGCAAACAAAAGTCTTTCATACAAACAAAAAGGGTTAAAACCTTAAAAAGCTTTATAATTGAATTGTAAAAAACAATAGAAAGCGAGGTTTTAACCAATGAAAATTATACCATTAATTTATGAATTTACGAAGACTTTTAATGAAACTTTTAATAAAAATGTTTATTTTTGTATTTTAATTCTCTTTATTAATAATGATTAATGGAATTTCCATTTCATCTTTTGTTAAACCAGAGTGATTACCTTTAATTTTTCCATAGTATTCCATAATGTTGGTGTCGTTTATTAAATAACTTCCTTTTTTACAGATACTAATATATTCTCCTAAATTACTTTTAGCATAAATACTCATTTTTTCTATTCCAAACATATTTTCTTTAATAAAATCTTCTGTTTTAAATAAATACATTGATTCACTATAATCTTTTTCAAATTCTTTAACAAATTCTTCAATATATTCTTTTTTTATATAATAAGAAGCTGTACCAAAATCTATACTTGGATATGCATAAAAATATTTTTCGTATTTTTTAAAATCCAATATAATATCTTTTGTAATATTAGTCTGTCCATGATCAGCGGTAAAAACAATAGTTAAATCTTTGTTATCTGATAACTTTTCTACTAATTTTTCTATTTCTTTAAGTTTATTTAAAGTTGTCTGACTATCTACCCCATTATTATGCTCAATATCATCAACATATGGTAAATATAAATATGTATAACTTTTAGAATTGGTTTGACAATTCAAAGTCATAAATTTTACAATATCATCAAAATTTGTATAAGCGTACCTGTCCTCTTTATTAGCTACAAAATTAGAGTATACACTATCATTAATATAATCTGGGAATAAAATGTTTGTCTTTACGGACATTTTTTTCAAAATTGAATCAATTTTAAAAATATCTTTACTATCAATATTAAACTCATTAAGACTTTTTTTTGTTTTTCTATCTGCAAATAAAACTGGATAATAATCTCTATTCAAATCTCTATTATAATTAAACCAACCCCAAATTCCATGTGTGCTTGGATATGTAGCAGTTACTAAAGATGTCAAAACACAACCGGTGGTACTAGGAAAAACAGTCATTATATCACATTTTTTATTTGTTTTTAATATTGAATCGTCTGGTAATTTATCAATTAAATTTGAGCCTGTACCATCTGATAAAATTAATAAAATATGTTTATTATTTGGTATCAATTGATTAAATTTTTCAATATTTGAATTGTTTTTAAATTTAATTCCAAATTTTGAATAAATTGATTTTGCTAAATCTACAATATTTAAATTTTTATAATTTGGAATTACAAAATTATTTTTTTCTAATACTTCTTTTATATTTTCCATTTATATTCCCCCTTTTTGTAAAATTGTATTATTTTTCTTATATTTATTTAAAGTTAAAATATAATGTTTTTTTATCTACTTTATATAAAAATAAAACCCTTATTTTATAAGGGTAATAAACAATAAATGGTCGGGAAGACAGGATTTGAACCTGCAACCCCTTGGTCCCAAACCAAGTGCTCTACCAAGTTGAGCCACTTCCCGATTACTATATTATATGTATTATTTTATAAATGGTGTCCTGGGAGAGATTCGAACCCCCGACCGACGGCTTAGAAGGCCGTTGCTCTATCCAGCTGAGCTACCAGGACATATAATATCTACCAGTTGCATAAATAATGTTATCACAAACATCTCAAAATGTCTAGTTTTTTTAATTATTTTAATTATTTTTTGTTATGACAAATCACTTTTAGCGTGTTTTCGCATGTTAAATAGAACAAACTAATAATATATTTTCTAATACAATAGAAAAAGTTCCAAATATAATTATATCCATGTTAATAATAATTAAAACAATTAGTATCAAAAGAACTAGATAGTTATATATAGTTCACTTTTATAAAAGATTTATACATGAAATAAAGAAGCCAAGTGTTTTTACCCGATGCTACATTTTAAATTAATATTTATAAGTATAATATTTTGAATAAATGGTAAGATAGAGACATGTAAAAAATATAGAGTAAATATAGCATATAAATGATTTTTTAGATAAAGTATAGTAAAAAGATGTATCAAATTTAGTATAAGTAAAAAAATGTAGGAAACTACATTTTTTTACATTTTTACTTTACCATCATAATTTTTATTTTGTATTTTATCAATAAATGCAATAGGTTGGAAATTGCCATTATCATCTATGTTTTCATAAATAATTCCAGCTTCACAACCCGTTAAGTTCATTTGTTCAGATAAAACCATATCTGGTTTACTATAGTCCTTATTATCATCTGGATACTCAATGAAAAACATATAATCAAGATTAGCAAAATATGATTTTATTTCGTTATTCTTATATAACAACATAACATATTTATAATCATTTAAATATGTTGCATCATATTCAGATAACCCACATCTTAAATAGTTGTCAAATTTATTTTTCATTTTCAATTCCTTTAAAAACTCTTTCAATCTTTGAAAGAGTCTTGTTTATTAAAATTTTATTTGTTTTTCGATATAAGAAGATAGTTCTTCAACTGGTAATGTTATTTGTTCCATAGTATCCCTTAATCTTATAGTAACTGTATTATTATTTAGTGTTTCATCATCTATTGTAATACAAAAAGGTGTACCAATTGCGTCTTGTCTTCTATAACGTTTTCCAATACTAGCTGTTTCATCATAAGTAGTCATAAATGATTTTCTTAATGTTTCATATATTTCTCTTGCTTTATCTTGATGAAATTTTTTTACTAGTGGTAAGACTGCGACTTTATATGGTGCTAGAAAAGGTTTTAGTTTTAATACTTCTCTTGTGGTACCGTCTTCTAAAGTCTCTTCTTCGTAACTTTCACATAGACAAGCTAGAATAGTTCTATCTAAACCATAAGTAGATTCAATTATATAGGGAATATATTTTTCATTAGTTTCTGGATCTTGATAAGTAAGTGAAGTTCCACTGTAGGTGGTATGGCGAGTTAAATCATAATTAGTACGATTATGAGTTCCATTTATTTCTCCCCAGCCAAAAGGGAATTTGTATTCTATATCGCAAGCAGCTTTGGCATAGAAAGCTAATTTTTCATGATCGTGGAATCTTAAGTTTTCTTCTTTGATACCTAAATCCATATAAAATTTTTTACCATATTCTTTGAAGTATTCATATAGCTCTTGATCCATACCCTCTTTACAAAATGTCTGATATTCCATTTGTTCAAATTCAATAGTTCTAAATGTAAAGTTTCCCGGAGTTATTTCATTTCTAAATGCTTTACCTATTTGACCTATTGAAAATGGTAGTTTAGCTCTTGTACTTCTTTGAACATTTAAAAAGTTAACATACTCTCCTTGAGCATTTTCTGGTCTTAGGTAAACAACTGATTTTGAATCTTTAAGAACACCACGATATGTTTCAAACATTAAGTTAAATTCTCTTATGTCTGTGAAGTTTGATTTTCCACATTTTGGACATGGTATTTTATTTTCTTTTATGTAATCAATCATTTGGTCTTTAGTAAAACTATCTGCTAAAGAAGAAGATGTGTAGTCATTTATCAAATTATCAGCACGATAACGCATTTTACAATCTTTACAATCAATTAAAGGATCGGAAAAACCTCCAACGTGTCCTGAGGCTTCCCATACTTTTGGGTGCATTAGTATATCAGCATCTAGTTCATAGGCATTATCTCTTTGTTGAATAAATCTCATACGCCAAGCGTCTTTAATATTATTTTTTAATCTTGTTCCAAGTGGACCATAGTCCCAAGTGTTAGCAAGACCTCCATAGATTTCACTACCTTGATAGATGAAACCATACTGTTTAGCATAATTCATTAATTTTTCCATATCCATATTTATTACCTTCTTTCTTTTATAGAGGTTATATTTCTAATACTACAGTTATTATCATTGGTACTGTTCCTGTTTTTTCATTAAAGTAAGCACCAAGATTTTCTCTTATATTTTGTTTTATTCTATTAAAATCAACTTTTTCATTTGGCGTTATTACTTCTAAGATTGTGTTTTTGGAAATTTCTTCTGCTTCTTTGACAATATCTAGATTATCTTTTACATAGATAAAACCTCTAGTTAATATTTGAGGATCTGCTAGAATACGTTTTGTTTTTTTATCAATTGTTGCACTTATTATAACTATTCCGTTTTTAGATAATAATTCTCTATCTTTTAAGACTAATTCTCCAATGTCATCTGAAGTTGTTCCGTCTATTAATGTTTCATCTATTGGAATATGTTCTTTGCTATCGATAAGTTTTCCATCTTGAAAGCAAGCAACATCACCATTTAATTTTAATATTATATTTTCTTTTGGAATACCCACTTGCTGTGCTGTTTCGGCGTTCATGTACATATAGCGGTATTCTCCTTTTATTGGAAAATAATATTTAGGGTTAATTAAATTTATCATTTGCATTAAGTCTTCTTTGGAAGCATGATGTAGTAAATGTTTTTTTGATGAGTGAGATACTACTTCTAGACCTAGTCTTGATAAATCATCTATTATTTTTGATATTTTCTTTTCGTTACCAGGGTATACTGGCTCTGATATGAAAATGGTATCTGTATCTTTTAGTTTAATATATTTATCATAGCCTGATATCATTTTTTCTAAAGAGCCATATGGTTTTTCTTTACTATCAGCAGTTATTATGACAACATCTTTATCTTCGATATTGGAAATATCTCCAATTTGATCTTTATTTATTTGTAAATAATCAAAATTTATAGCATTGTTTACTGTATCTTGTAAGACTTTACCCATTAGAACAATTTTTCTTTTTGTTCTTTTTATCTGATCAAATATTTCTTGTAAACGATAGATATGATTTGGGAAAACACTAACAATTATACGATTATCTGTAGAATTTAAAGTATCCCACATGCTAGTTGCTATTCTATGTTTTGGGGAAGTATGACCTTCATTATAGGCATAAGTTGATTCTGCCAATAAACACAAGACACCTTGTTTACCTACATAGGCTAATTTACCTATATCGGTTTTATATGATCCTAACATCGTTGAATCAAAGACAAAGTCTGTCGCATAGACAATAGCTCCATCTTCAGTATATATAACATATGCAACTGTTTCAGGAACTGAGTGGGTGACAGTTATTGGGAAGATAGAAATACCTGATACTACAAGTTTAGAATGTGGACGTATTTCTTTTAAATTAGTCGCTTTTATTTGTTCTTTAACTAGTCCTTCTTTTAAAAGATTCATTGTAAATTTAGTAGCATATACAGGGAAATTTGGCTCTTCTTTTAAAATGTCATATATTGCTCCCATGTTTCCTTCATGACTATGAGAGATAAATATTCCTTTTACTTTTTCTTTATTGTTTATAATATAATCATATTTGGGAATTATATAATCAACACCCAGCATATTAGCTTGAGGATATTTTAGTCCGGCATCAAATACAAATATATTGTCATTAACTTCAACAATATACATATTTTTGCCATTTTCGTTTAAGCCCCCAAGGGCGAATATTTTAATTTTACTCATTTTTCTCCTTTCGTATATAAAAGTAAGCGACAATGTAATTATAGCACTTTTTGTTTATTTTGCAAAGACTAATCGATAACTATTTCTAAAGTTAGTGTACAAAAGAAAAACTAAAGACTTTTGTTATCTTTAGTTTAATTTGTTTTGACTTTTTAATTCTTTTATTTTTTGTTCTATTTTTTCGCCATATTCTATTGAATTATCATAGTGAAAACTTATTTGAGGCATTTTTCTTATGTCTACTTTTTTAGATAGTTGTAATTCAATAAAGTTAGCAGCATTATTTAGTGAGTCTAAAGTTTTATCGATGTCTTCTTTTTTAGAAGTCATGACATATACTTTAGCAAAAGATAAATCGTTAGTGACATCACAAGAGGTTATTGTTACATCTTTTACATTGGGATCTTTTACTTCGTTCATTAAGATATAAGATATTTCTTTTACAAAATTGGAGCCAATTCTTTTAGTTTTGATACTCACTTTTTAATCACTTCCATTTTGTATGCTTCGATGATGTCATCTTGTTTTATATCATTAAAGTTTTCGATGGTCATACCACACTCGATACCTTTTTTTACTTCTGATACTTTTTCTTTTCCTCTTTGAATTGAAGATATTTTGCCGTCATAGACTACTATTCCATCTCTTATTACTCTTACTTGACTACCAATTTTTATTGTTCCATCTTCGATGTAGCAACCGGCAATGGTACCAATTTTAGAGAATTTAAATAATTGTCTTATCTTGGCTGTTCCTGTTATTGTTTCTTTGTATTCTGGATCTAATAAGCCTGTTATAGCTTGTTCTAGTTCTTCAATTATTTTATAGATTATATTGTGTAATCTTATATCAACATTATGTTCTTTTGCAAATTCTATAATATCAGTAGTTGGTCTTATATTAAAACCGATTATGATTGCATTTGAGGCATCTGCTAGTAAGATATCACTTTCAGTTATGGCTCCTACCCCACTTCTTATGACGCTTACTTTAACACCGTCAACATTAATTTTTGATAGTGATGATTTTATGGCTTCTTCGCTACCTTTTACATCTGTTTTTAAGACTACAGCAATATTTTTATTACCCTCTTGAACTTGTGAGAATAAATCATCTAAGCTCATACCACTTCGATTTGTGTCTTGTTCTTTTGCTCTTATTTGTCTTAAATCAGCGATTTTTTTAGCTTCTTTTTCAGTTTCAAAAGCCATGAAACGATCTCCTGCAACTGGTAGGTCATTTAATCCTGTTATTTCTACTGGAGTTGAAGGTGGTGCTGAAACTATGTTTTCTTGTTTATCATTTTTTAAAGTTCTTACTTTACCATAATTATTTCCTACTACTACTGGATCACCTAATCGTAGTGTTCCATTTTGAATTAATAGTGTAACGATTGATCCAATATTTTTATCTAATCTTGCTTCGATTACACTTCCTGTAGCATAACGATTAGGATTGGCTTTAAATTGTTTTAGGTCTGCAACCAAAAGGATATTTTCTAATAGTTCATCTAAGCCCATTTTAGTTTTAGCAGAAATTTTATTGATTAGTGTATCTCCACCCCACTGTTCTGGTGTTAAGCCATGTTCTGATAATTCTTGCATAACTCTATCAGGGTTAGCATTTGGTAAATCCATTTTGTTAATGGCTACAATTATTGGAACGTTAGCGGCTTTAGCATGATCTATAGCTTCAATTGTTTGTGGTTTGACACCGTCTTCAGCTGAAACTACAATTACTACGATATCCGTTACTGAAGCACCACGAGCACGCATTGCTGTAAAAGCTTCATGACCAGGTGTATCAATAAAAGTTATCAAACGATTATTTATAGATACTTGGTATGCTCCAATGTGTTGAGTTATACCACCTGATTCTTTATCGACAACATGAGCATTTCTAATAGCGTCTAAAACTGATGTTTTACCATGATCAACATGACCCATTATGGTTACAACAGGAGGTCTTGGAGTTAGGTCTTCATCTTTATCTAATATTTCATATTCTTCAAAGTTAACGATATCTTGTGTTTCAACTCTTTTTAATTTTTTATGATATTCTTCAGTTAATATTTCAGCAGTGGCAAAATCAATGGTCTGGTTTAAATTTACCATCATGCCTAAATCCATTAATTTTTTAATTAATTCTGTAGGACTTACTTGTAATTTTTCTGCCAATGTATTTGGGGTTGTATCATTTGTATAAACTATGACATCTAAATCAACAGCATTTGTTTCTAGTTTTTCTTTATTTTTATATATTTGTTTTTTGGCTTGTTTGTATTTAGTTTGATCATCTTTTTTATTTGATACTTTCTTTTTTATTTTAACAAATGATTCTTCTTGGGCTACATCATCAATTCTTAAATCTCTTTCTAATTGTTCATCATCTATTTCTTCATCTTTTTCTTCATTATCAAGTTCACTACTTAATGCTCCATCTAGAATAATTATGTCATCTTCAGTTAAGAAATCATCAGCATTTTTAACATTGATTCCTAATTTTTCACATAATGATATAATAGCTGCGACAGTCTGATTGACATCTATTGCATATTCTTTTACACTCATCATGTTTCACCTCCATTTTATATTAATTGTTCTATTTTGTCATATATTTCTTCAGGTATTGTAATATCTAAAGCTTTGTCTAGAGCTTTATTTTTTTTAGCTATTTTTAAAAGTTCTTTATCTTTTTTAATATATGCTCCTTTGCCGTTCATCTTTCCTGTTTCATCAATTTTTATTTGTTGATCTTTAGTTTTTACTATTCTTAAAAGATCTTTTTTTTCACATTTTTCATGTGATACTACACAGGTCCTGATAATTGGTTTTTTTGGTTTCATCTAATCACCAACTTTAACAGATATACCCATTTCTAGGGCTTGTTTGCTTGTTTTAACATCAATTTTATATTTAGTTAGTCTTGACGCTAATTTAACGTTTTGTCCTTTTTTACCTAAGGCTAGAGAAAAATCATCGCCATCAGCAATTACTAAAGCTTCGTTTTTGGTTTCATCTAAGATATAGACTTGAATATTTTTAGCAGGTGCTAGAGCATTTTTAATAAATGTTTCTTTATCTTTATCATATCTTACTATATCTATTTTTTCATTAGATAATTCTTTTATTATTCTACTTATTCTACTTCCATGTTCACCAATACAGCAACCTACTGGATCGATATTAGCATAATCTGAGGCTACTGCTACTTTACTTCTTACGCCTGGTTCTCTTGCTACAGCGTAGATCATAACTGTTCCGTCCGCTAATTCTGGTATTTCACTTTCGAAGATTCTTTTTACGAAGTTATAATGTGCTCTTGATAAGATAATAGCAGTACCTTTAGCGTCAGCGTCAACTTTGGTAACATATGATTTTATCATTGAGCCCATTTCAATTTTTTCATTGCCAATTAATTCTTTTTTAGATAATATACCATTTGTTCTTCCTAAATCAATATAGTAGTTATTAGCGTCTTCTAGTGATACTACACCTGTTATTAGTTCTCCTTCTTTATCTTGGAATTCATTTATGATACTTTCACGTTCTTTTTCTTTAATTTTTTGGACCATTACTTGTTTAGCAGTTGATGCCGCTACTCTTCCAAAGTCACTTCCATTTACTTCTTCATCAATGGTGTCATCTATTTCTTTGGTCTTATCAATTTTTCTTGCGTCTTTTAAAGAAATTTCTAATTCAGGATTTTCTACTACTTCTTTTACTGTTTTAAATTTAAATATTTTTACTTCTCCAGTTTCTTCATTAATTTCAATTTTAGCATTTTCATCATGATACATTTTTTTGTAAGCTGATAGTAAAGCTGACTTTAAGCTTTCAAAGATGTAGTCCCTTGGTATTTTTTTGTCATTTTCTAATATACTTACTGCATTTAATAATTCTTTACCGTTCATTTTTTAATTACCTCCTTTTTCTTTAGATGAGACGTCTAAAGTATAACTTTCTTTTATATAATCGTGTTGATCTAAGATTGGTGATATTACGTTAGTTGCTTTAACAATTTTATCAATATCTAATGTTTCTGTGCTATCTAGTGTAATATAAAGTGTCTTATTTTCATATTTTACTTCATCAATAGTTAGATTTAAATCTTCTAGTGGCTTATTTAAAACCTTTTTTATTTCATTTATCATTTTAACTTCTTACCCTTTCTTTTGTTTGATTAAAATTTATAAACAAATAATTTATATCTTGTTTAGGACTTGATAGAAAGTGAATAATTTCTTGATTGGAGAAACTATCTATTATTTCTAGTAATGTATCTAATGGGATTATGGTATTAGATAAGTTTTGTAATATTTCTTTGGTTGTTTCTAGACCAAATAATTTTAGTAATCTTATTTTGGCATTATCTTTTTTAGAGATATCAAAGTTTTTTAAACTTTTAAAGTGTAAGTATTGGTAGTATTTTAAGTAAGTTTCAAAGTCTAGTTTTCTTTTCTTATACCATACTTTACCACAAGAGGTTTGTATTTCTTCGGGATTATAGTATAAATCTTTTAGTTGTTGGGGAGCATTTGAATCTAGGAAATATTCAGGATAGATTTCTTTATATTTTTCATCAAATGTATCCTCACTATACCAAAAATATACTTCATAATCTCTTGTTATGGTTTTAGGAAATGGTGATAAGCTACCATGAATTTGATTACCTTTTAAGTTAGAGTTATTTAGTTTGATAAATCGATCATATTTGACAACGTAGTAACTTGGCATATGAATTAAGCGAAGATTAATATCTAAGTTTTGATTTTCTAGATTGATGTTTTCTAAAGTGTTACTTAATATGTTCTCTTTATTGATAGTTCTTGCTACATCAATATTATTAGGTCTTATTATTTCAATTGGAATACTACTTAATTCATCATATTCATCTTTTATTTTCTTTTTTGCAAACATTTTTATGTTACCCCCAGTTATTATAAAACACAAACGAGTGGGATTACCCACTCTGTTGCTAAAAGTATTATAGCACTACAATTAATATTTGTAAAACATTTTTTAAGTTTTTAGTTATTTATTTACTATTTTTAGGTTTGTTACTATAATATTTATAGGATGTGATAGAATTGAAGATTAAAAAAATTATTAAGTTTGTAGTTTTATTTTTGTTTGAAATGTTGTTTGCTTCTTTAATGGTTTTTGTTTTAAGATTGTTTAAGATAGATATTTATAAATTATCTGTTACTATTAGAATTATTATTTCTTTTGCTATTAGTTTGTTATTAATGGGTTTGTTTTATTTGGTATATCATAAAGATATTAATAGAGATTTTAAAGACTATGTTAAGAATTTTAAAAGTTATTTTAGTTTTTCTATTAAGTGGTGGGCTATTGGGTTTGCAATTATGATATTAGCTAATGTTGTTATCTATAGTTTTTTACATAATTCTTCCCAAAATGAGATTGAGATACAGAATCTTTTAAGTATATCTCCTTTATATATATTGTTTTCATCTTGTATTTATGCTCCTTTTGTGGAGGAATTAATCTATAGAAAATCTATTAGAGATTTTATTAGTAATAATACTTTATATATTTTAGTATCAGGTTTATTATTTGGATTTGTTCATACTTTATCAGGATTATATAATGGTGAGGTTATTAATACTATGGAGATTATCTATATTGTTCCTTATGCTATTATGGGGTGTGTTTTTGCATATATGTATACAAAAACTGATAATATTTTTACGACAATGGGTGTACATTTAATTCATAATTTGTTATCTTTTCTAGCTTCAATTGTTAGTTTGTTGGTGATATTATGAATAATACGACTAGAGTTGATAAATTAAATGAAATTAAAAAAGAAAGTGTTAAAAAAAAGGTTAAGAAAGTTATGATTTGGATACTGGTTATTTTATTAGTTTGTTTGGTGGTTTTGGGATTATATTCTTATTTTATTGAGCCTAGATTTGTCTTAATTAATGAGACTGTTTTAAAAGATGATAAGATTAGTGATAGTTTTGATGGAGTTAAGATTTTACATTTTTCTGATTTACATTATGGATCAAATATTAATAAGAAAAATATAGATAAAATTATTGATAAGTTTAATAGTTCAAAACCTGATATTGTTATTTTTACTGGGGATTTAATTAAAGAGGGTTATGAGTTAACAGTTGAAGATGTGGATATTTTAACTAAGGCTTTGAATAAGATAGAGGCAAGAATTGGTAAGTACAGTGTTTATGGTAATCATGATTATTATGCTAATTATTTGGAAAAGATAACTGATATTTATAAAAATAGTGATTTTAAGTTATTACAGAATAGTTATGAGTTAGTTTATAATAATGGCAGTGTACCGATTATGATATATGGGGTTGATGATGTGTTAGCTTCTTCTGCCAGTATGGAAAATATGGAAAAAAATGATTATTATAAGATAGTTTTAGTGCATGAGCCAGATTATGCTGATATGATAAGTGATGATGAAGCTGATTTGATTTTAGCAGGGCATTCTCACAATGGGCAAGTTAATATTCCTCTTTTGAAGAAATTAGTTTTACCACCCTATTCTAAAAAATATTATAAAGCTTACTATAAAGTTAATAATAATCCTTTGTATGTTTCTTCAGGATTAGGTTGTAGTTTATGGGATATAAGATTTTTAAATCCACCAAGTTATAATTTATTTAGACTTAAAAAAGAAAAGTAAAATTAAAATTACTTTTCTTTTATTTTGATTAAGGGTAAGTTTACCTCTTCTAGTTTATTTAGCTGGGATATGATTAGGTTATCTTGCATTATTTGACGATTAACATATTCAATTATGATACTTCTATTTTTACTTTTCATTATTTCATTTCTTAATTTAAATAGAATATATCTTATTTTTGTATAAATATATTCTGTACTGAAACCCAAAATTTTAGCTATTTCTTTTGGTTTATAACATACATCATTTTTAAAACCAAATAGTAAGATAACTATTTGTTGTTCTTTTTCATTTAAAGTAGAAATTATTTCAAGGATGTATTCTCTTAACTCTTTTTCTTCATAGATATCTTTTATATCTTTATCTTGAGAAGATAAGGTATCTTCAATAGTTATTTCATCATCAGAATCTAATAATGGCTCATCAATACTTATGGTATTATCATGTTTACTTTCTTTTTGGATATAGGAAAGAATAGCATTTTTGATACAGGGATATATAAATGTGGAAAACTTTACCCCTTTAGATGAATCATATTTTGAGATGTTGTTTACTAAACTTACTTTTCCTACAGATATTAAATCATCAATATCATGCATGGTTGAAGCATATTTTCTTGCTATAGAAATTATTAATTTCATATGACTATTTACTAGGTGTTCGATTGTTTTTTCATCGATTGTATTTGTATTATTTATGTTTGTGGTTTTTTCTAGCATGATTTTCTTTCCCTTTTTTTAAAGTAGGTATATTATAATACTTTTTTTTAAAAATAGCAATAGTTTTTAATTATTGGGTAATATTATTAAACTTGAGGTATTAGTATAATCTAGTGATTTAAGAACTTTTTCTAATGTTTCATAGTTCATGTTTTTGATTATTTCTATTTTATTATTTATATATTTACCATAATCTAAGATATCATCTATTATAGTGTTTATGATAGCGTCATTATTATCTAACATTTTTACTTCTTGAGAAATCCAAACTTTTTTAATTCTTTCTAAGTCTTGTTTAGCTATTTTTAGGTTGTTTAGATAAGTAATTAGTTCTTGTAGTAATTGTTCTGGTTTAGTACTTGTAGCAAAGAAATCTATTAAATAGTGGGTATCTATTTCTGTTATTTGATAAGATACTGTATTTATTAAGTTATTTAGTAGTAAATATTCTCTAAAATCAGAAGCTGCTCCAAAACAAATGCTTATTATCATCATTAAGTAATAGTCTAGTTCTATTTTAGGCAGTTTGTTTTGTTCTAACTTCTTTTTATTTATTTTTATAGAATATGCTACTTTGGGTACAGTTATGTTTTTCATGTGTTTTATTTCGTTTGTTAATTTGACATTATCTGGCTCTTGGATAATTATTTTTTTTATTTTTGATTTAGGATTTGGTATTGGTTTTAAAATATCATTTACTATTTTACTAGCACTTTTAAGATCAAAAGATCCTACTAAAACTAAAAACATATTATCTGGGCGATAAAAATCATTATAACAAGTTTCTAATTCTTCTTTGGTTATGGCTTTTATGTTATCGGAAGTGCCAATTACTTTTGTTTTGTGATAGTCTTTATTTAGAGTGTTGGCTCTTATTGTTTCATAGAGTATACGATCTGGATTATCTTGATACATCCTTTCTTCTTCTAGAATTATACCTTTTTCTTTTTCTACTTTTTCATTAGTGGTTTTAAAGTTTGTTACCCAGTTTAGTAAATATTTTAGGTTATCTAAAAAAGCATTGTTACCTGAAAAATGAAAAGCTGTATATTCACTTGTGGTATAAGCATTGACATCTGTTCCTGTTTTAGCATAATAATCAAAGGGTGTTATAGTATCACTATCAAATAATTTATGTTCTAGAAAGTGTGCTATACCCTCATGTGTTTTTATTAAATTATTATCTTTTTTATATTCAATGTTGGTAGAGCCATATTTTATTCCAAGTAAAACTGTAAAATTCTTTTTTGTATCATTTGGTTTATAATATACTTCTAAATCATTGGGTAATTTTTCATAATAACAATATTCATCAAAGTTATTTATTGATATTTTTTTCATTGCTATTTTTCTCCTTTAGTAATAATATGATATCTAGTTTAAATTTTTTAGCTATAGCTACTACTTCTTCTTTGGTAACTTTTTGCATGTTTGCTATTTGTTTTTCATAAGGGTCATTGTTTAAATATTTTAATGAAAAATAGTATTCTATTATAGATGAAGAAGATTCATTTATTTCATTTACTGCACTTATATATAAGTTTTTAGCGTCTTCAAGTTCTTTATCAAAATTACCTTTTTTCATTTCGTTGATACAATATTTTATGCGTTTTATAACTAATTTATAATTTTTACTATTTATACCAGCATTTATTAAAACATAATCATCTAATCGGCGATATACAGAATTTATTGAGTATGCACAAGAATATTTTTCTCTTATGTCTTTAAAGAATTTAGATTCTGGACTATTACCTAAAATAATATTAAAGATAGTAGCAGGATATCTTTTTTCATACCAAGAAAGATCTTTAAAATAGGCTGCGATAGCTAGATTTGATTGCACAAAAGATGATTGTTTGATAATGGTTTTAGGATAGATATTATGTTTGGTCAAGGTTATTTCTATTGATTGTTTTTCTTTATTTAAGGAAGTAAATTTAAAGTTTGTTTTGATTAGATGTTCCATTTCATAAAAATCAAAGTCTCCAATTACATAGAAATCGATATAGTTCGTTGTTAAAAACTTTTTGTAGTATTGATAAAGAGTATGTGGTGTTATTACGTTTAAATCTTCTAGATAACCTGTCATGATATAGGAAATTGGAGAATTTTTAGCAAGTTTTTCTCTTAAAGATTGGACAGCAATGAAGTTAGGATTTTCTTGATTGGTAATGATATCTATACGATTATTTTCTTTGATGACATTAAATATTTCTTCATCAAATTTTTCATCTGTCACATTAGGGTTAAAGATAATTTCTTTAAAGTATTTAATACTTTCTTTTAACATTTCTTCTTCAGTATATTTAGGGTGGAGCATACTCATTGTGAAGTCTGTTTGAAGATGTAATCCCGTTCTTTTATTGGAACAGTAGACATCTACATCATATAGTTGTTGTTTTTTGATAGTCATTTTCTTACGAGAGTTATATTTTTTAGTAGAAAATGTTAAGTTGTCTATTAATAGATTACGAATTGTGATGTCTTCTTTTTTGATGTTATCACGAAAAATAAGTTTAAAATTTATTGTTTTAAACTTATTAGTTTTGATTAAGTGTAGATTGTATGAGCCTAAATTTAATTCTTTATATTCCATGTTAATCCCCCTTTTAATATTAGATAGATTCTAAGGCAAGAACGATTGCATCATCAAATGTATTTGTTCTTTCAAGTGAAGATAGTTTTTCTTGGGTTATGACATTATCTGAGACTGTTAAAATACATGATGATTCTTTTTGATATAGTTTAGCTATGTAAAATAGAGCAAAGCACTCCATTTCTACTCCTAAACAATAGTTTTTTTCTATATTTTCATCTTTATATTGTTTATAAAATAAATCACTAGTATTAATATTCCCAATTAGTATTTTTTTATGTTGATTTTCTGCTTCTTTGGTTATTTTTTCATTTAATGTTTTACTAGCAGTTATGACGTTTATACTACTTCCATTATATTGATATGCAAAATTTGATAATGTGTAAGCTTTTTCTACTAAGATAATTTCATTTAGTCCTATTTCTTTATGAAGTGAGCCACATGAGCCTACTCTTATTACTTTTTGGACATCGTATTCTTCAAATAATTCAGTTAGATAGATAGCTATACTTGGCATACCCATACCTGTTGCCATGACTGTTATTAATTTATCGTTATAATAGCCAGTGTATGCTAGTTCTAATCTTGTTCTATTTACAACTTTAGTATCTTTTAAATATTTTTCAGCAATATATTTGGCTCTTATAGGATCGCCACAGACAATAACTAAAGGAGAAATATCATTTTTTACTGCGTCAATATGTGTTGACATATTATACTTCCTTTCTATTCTTCATTTGAATCTTGTTCTAATGTTACTAATACTTCACGTGGTTTTGAGCCATTTTGAGGTCCAATTATGCCACGTTCTTCCAACAAATCAATTATTCTTGCTGCTCGGTTATAACCTAATTTAAATCTTCTTTGAAGAAGTGAAGCAGAAGCTTTTTTGGTTGTGATAACAAATTCTACTATATCATTATATAGTGGGTCATCATATTCTTCTTTTTCATCACTTACTGGATTATTTTTTAATTCTTCATCTTTGTCTTCAAGATTTTGGAAATTAGGATCATATTTAACAATTTGTTCTTTGACAACGTAGTCCACAACTCTTTTTATTTCTTCTTCACTTATAAAGGCACCTTGGATTCTTTCAGGAGCAATTTCTCCCATTGGTAGGAAGAGCATATCTCCTTTTCCAAGTAATTTTTCTGCTCCAATTCTATCTAAGATTGTTCTTGAGTCGATACTTGATGAAACTGCGAAAGAAATACGAGATGGGATATTGGCTTTTATGACACCAGTTATGACATCGGTTGAAGGACGTTGTGTCGCTATTATTAGATGAATTCCTGCTGCACGAGCCATTTGAGTTATACGCATTATAGAATCTTCAACTTCTTTACCTGCCACCAACATCAAATCGGCAAGCTCATCTACGATTACTACGATGTATGGCATTTTCTTATATTGTTCGTCTACTGGTAATTTTTGATTTTGTTCTTCAACAAATTTATTGTAACTTGTGATGTTTTTGGTTTTAGTTTCTTCAAATAAGTCATATCTTCTTTCCATTTCGGAAACTGCTTTTTTAAGAGCAATAGAAGCTTTTTTAGGATCTGTTACTACAGGAGTTAGTAAGTGTGGTATACCATTATAGATTGATAATTCTACTTTTTTAGGATCAACCATGATTAATTTTACTTCATCTGGTTTTGCTTTCATTAAGATAGAAATTATCATGCCGTTGATACAAACTGATTTACCACTTCCTGTAGAGCCTGCGACTAAAAGATGTGGTGTTTTATTAATTTCACAGTAACGAGCTTTACCTAAGATGTTTTTACCTAGTGCTACTGCAAGAAGTGAATCTTCTTTATCTTTTATTCCCTCCAAAGTTTCTCTTAAAGTTACTGTTTGACTGTTTTCGTTTGGCATTTCAATACCTACAGTAGACTTTCCGGGAATTGGAGCTTGAATTCTTACATCTTTTTTAGCTAATTCAAGGGCTATTTCATTATTGATACTTAGTATTCTTGATAGTTTTGTACCTGATTGAATTTCTAGCTCGTATTGGACGACACTTGGTCCAACGTTTACTTCTACTACTCTACCAATTATGTTAAAGTCTTTTAAAACTTTTTCTAGTTTTTTAATGTTTTGTTCAATTGCAACATGATCTGTTTTGTTCTTTTTGTTTTTAGGTGTATCTAATAAACTTAGTGGTGGCAAATGATATGGGGTAGTTATTTCTTCTTGTTCATTATTTATTTTTACTACTGGTTTTTCTTCTTTGATTGGCTCTTCAAGTGGGGTTTTAATTTTGGTTATTTCACTTATATCATGTATTTGAAGATGTTCTTGTTTTAATTCAGGATCTTTATCTTCGTTATGATCGACAATCTTTAGTTTTTCAGTTGATAATGGCTCACTAGTAGCTTCTTTTTCTAGCAATAAATCTTTACCTTTAGAAACTGTTTTCTTAAGGAAATCCGCGATAGAGAAACCTGTAAAGATCATTATACCACTAGCTATTAAAACCCAAATAACAATGGTTGTACCTTGTGATTCAAATAGTCTATAAAATAAAGAGGCAAATAAAGCACCAAGAAGACCTCCACCAGTGTTTACTAAAGTACTAGAAAAAATACCTGTTTTTATTGATGAGTCCATTACTTTACCAATTGTTTGCATGATATTGTCAAATGTTTTGGTAATTATATCTGTTGTGGTGTTATTTATGACATAGTTATCGTGAATTAAGACAAGTACTCCAATTAAAACTAGGTAAATACCAAACATTTTTGAGGAGAAAAACTTGGGATTTTCTTTTTTTATTAATAGATAAACTCCTACATAAAAAATATAAATTAATAAAAAGAAATATAATGAGCCAACAAGAAAAATACTAAATGAAGAAATTATTCTTCCTACTGGACCATATTTTCCAATTCCTAAGATACTTATTAATACAAGGATTATGCCATATAAATCTAGTAAATAGCTTGGTTTTTTGTCTTTGCTAGAACTTCTTCTTTTCTTTTTTGCCATACATACAACTCCTACTCTATTTGTATTATATCATAAAAATAGAACTTCGAGGAAAGAAATTCTATTTTTTATTAATTATTCTTTAGTAAGTTTATATTATTCAAGTTTTTTAGGACAAAACTTGATGATGTTAAGATATCAGCATTTTTTAATTTATGATAATTGGTATCGTTTATTCCCCCGTCAACACTGATTTTTGTGATTAATTTTTGCTTTTTGATCTCTTCTTTTAATTCATTTACTTTAGTTTTTGAATCTTCAATAAATTTTTGACCTGAAGCACCGGGATATACACTCATTATTAATACTAAATCTAAATCTTTTAATAGAGGAAAAACCTTTTTTATGTCAGTATCGGGATTAATAGCAAGTCCTATTTTGACATTATTTTTCTTTAAATATTTGATAGTTTGTTTTAAAAATGGTATTTCATAATGAATTGTAAAGTATGTGATTGGATAATTTTTTATTTGTTTAAAATATTTTAAAGGTCTTTTACACATAAGATGTAAATCATTTTTCTTGGTTGATAATTTTAGATACTCTTTTAAACTAGCAATATCTAAAAATTTATTTTTGACAAATTTACCGTCCATTATATCAAAGTGAATATAATCAGCATTGCTATTATTTAGTGTACTTATTGTAATTTTAGGATCTATGTTGCATAAGAAAGATACAGATACTTCCATTTTTAACCTCTTTCTAGAAAATTTAGATAATTTTCATATCTTGATTTTAATATTTTATCTTGCGAAACCATTTTTTTAATTTGACAATCTTGTTCATTGCTATGTAGACAATCAGTGTATGGACAAGAATATTTTTTAAATTCGATGAAACAATTTTTTATTTCTTTTTTATCTATATTTAAATCAACACTAGAAAAGCCGGGGGTATCAATGATATTACTTGATGAGGTACTTACTAATGTCACTTCTGTTGTGGTATGTTTGCCACGACCTAAAGCTTTAGATATTTCATTTGTTTTAAAATTAAAGTTTGGATCTAATTTATTGAGAAGTGTTGATTTGCCACTTCCTGTTTGTCCTGTTAAAACTGTTGTTTTATGTTTTAATATTTTTTTAATTTTTCTTATGTTGGTATTATATACTACTTTATAACCTATTTTTTGGTAATAATTTACTACCTTTTTTAATTTCTTTAACTCAATATTTGATAGTAAATCTTTTTTGGTAAAACAGATTATGGCTTTGATATTTTTGTTTTCAAATATAGCTAATAACTTATCTAATAAATTACTATCAAAATCTGGTTTTTTTAATGATGTAATTATTAAGACTTGGTCAATATTAGCGACATTTGGTCGATCTAGATAGTTTCTTCTTGCAATTAACTCATAGACATATTTTTCATCTTTATTGAAAAGCACATAATCTCCAACTTTTAAGTTTATTTTATCATTTTTTAATTTGCCTCTTGCTTTGCAAACATATATTTCTTTATCTTTACTTATAAAATAATCATCGGATAAAATTTTTACGATTCTGCCATTATTCATTAGGATTGTTACCTTCTTGAGTATCAGTATCAGTATTTTCTTGTGGTGGTGTTGTTACTTTTTTAGATATGGTTACTTTTAAGGTTACACCTTCAACAACTACGGAAGTTACACCACGGGATTGGTCAATTACTATACCTTCTTTATATTCATTTGTTTCAAGGTATTCAACTTCTAATTTTATTTTTTTCTCTGCAGCCCACTTAGTAGCTTCTTCTAGAGTCCAACCCTCTTTTACCATATCTGGGTAATATTCATATATTTGTGGAGTATAAAGAGTTATTTTATCACCAACTTTTAATTCTGTTCCAGCTTCAACGCTTTGACCAATTATTTCATCTTCTTTATATTCTTTGGTATTGGCATTTTCAACATCTTTTACTTCAATTGTTACTTCAAGACCTAATGCTTCTAATCTACCTTGTTCTACTTTAGCGTCTTTACCAGTTAAATCTGTTATTAAAATGGTTTGTTCGCCAGAGGAAATAACAAGTTTTACTTTAGTTTTTTCTTTTACTAATCTACCAATTGCTGGGTAAGTTTCAATGACATTTCCCTCAGTGATAGTAGATGATGCTTTGGTATCAACTTCAAGTTCAACTTCAAGGCCTTTTTCTCGAAGAAGTTTTTCAGCGTCTTGTTGCGTCATGTTAGATACATCTGGTATTTTGACATCTGGAACTTCTGTTATCATTGGCAATAGGACAAAAACTGCAAAAACACCTAGCAATAAAGCTCCAAAGACACTTCCTAAAATTATTAAAACTTTTTTGTTTTTTTCATCTGTATCATCTTTTATTTCTTTAATTATAGAACTATCCATGTCGGCAGTTTTATCTATTTCAACTTCATCTAGAGAAATTCCTTCTGAATATTTTAGTTTTCTTACTGGCTCATCTAATCGCTCTTTATTTAAAACTGTCTGTAAGTCATCATACATTTCTTTAGCATTATTATATCTATTTTTAGGATTTTTAGCAGTTGCTGTCAAGATGACATTTTCTACACTTTGAGGTATATTAGGATCAAAATCTCTTACGGAAGGAATTGGCTCTTTTAGATGTTTTAGAGCTATTTCTACAGCATTATCGCCACGAAATGGCAATGTTCCTGTTAAAAGTTCATACATCATTATTCCTAAAGAGTAGATATCACTTTTTAGGGTTGCTCCTTTACCAGAAGCTTGTTCTGGTGGAAAATAGTGAACTGATCCCATTGCTGAGTTAGTTTGAGTAAGTTGGGTTGAATTAAGGGCCATGGCAATACCAAAGTCTGTAATTTTTATTCCTCCGTCACTTTTAATTAGAATATTTTGAGGTTTTAGGTCCCTATGGATTATTAAACTATCATGGGCAACACTCATAGCACTGGTTATTTGTTGCATTATATCTACAACTTCTGCCACAGTTAAGTTGCCACGTTTTTTTAATAGTTGTTTTAAATTCTTTCCCTCGATATATTCCATTACGATATAGTAATCTCCAGAATCTTCACCAACATCATATATTTCTACAATATTAGGATGAGATAGTGAAGATGCTGATAAAGCTTCTCTTTGAAATCTTCTTACAAATTTTTCATCGTTAGCTAAATCCCCTCTTAAAACTTTGATTGCAACATCACGATTTAAAATGGTATCATGAGCTAAGTAAACATTGGCCATGCCACCTTCACCAATGGTTTTTAATATTTCATATCTATCATTTACTTTTTGACCCTTTACAATCATTACAACTCACACCTTTCATTTATTTCCAAGTACGCAACTGAAATGTTATCTTTGCCACCCCTGTTATTGGCTTTTTTGATAAGTTTTATTACTTTTTCTTCTACAGATGTTTCTTCTTCTAAAAGACATTTTTCGATTTGTTCATCGCTTAACATGGTAGTTAGACCATCAGAACATAGAAGTATGCCGTCAATATCTAAAATACAGTCAAAGATATCTATTTTAATTGGATCTGTTATACCAAGTGCGTTCATTAGGATATTTTTTCTTGGGTGATTTCTTGCTTCTTCTTTAGTTAGTTCTCCTGCTGATACTAAAAGATTTACTAAAGTATGATCATATGTTACTTTATGTAATTTTTTTTCTTTCATGACAAAACCTGAAGAATCACCAACATTACCAAATAATATATAATCGTTACTTACTATGGCTAGGACGATAGTGGAGCCCATGCCATTGCACTCAGGGTGTTCTTTTGCATAATTTATAACTAAACTATTTATTTCATTAACACTATTTTTTATCCAGTTGATAGCGTCTGTTTTAGTCATTTTAAAGAAACTTTCTTGAAAGCGTTTGCCTAGGTAATTTATAGCAATCGATGAGGCTACTTCTCCAGCATTATGCCCACCCATGCCGTCAGCAACAGCAAGCAAGTGATTCCCCTCTTGATTTTCTACGATTATAAGACTATCTTCGTTATGATCACGTAAAATTCCTTTGTCTGTTAAATAAAACGATTTCATCTATACCTCCTTTTTGGCTCTTAACTGTCCACATGCAGCAGATATTTTGCTACCGAACTCTTTTCTTATTGTGACATTTATATCTTCTTTTTTAATTATATCATAAAATTTTAAAATGTTGCTTTTTTTACTTCTTTTATAAAGAATATTACTACTTTCATTATAGGGTATTAAATTAACATAACAATTTATTCCTTTTAAAATTGTGCAAAGTTGTTTGGCATGATGTTCTGTATCATTTATACCGTCTAATAAAATGTATTCAAAAGTAATTCTTCTTCCAGTTTTAATCGTATACTCTTTTAGGGTTTTTAGCAACTCTTTTAAGGGATATACTTTATTAATTGGCATAAGTTTACTTCTTAAATCATCGTTTGGAGCATGAAGAGATACAGCAAGATTTACTTGTAAGTTTAACTTTTCAAACTCTTTTATTTTAGGAATTATGCCACAGGTAGAAACAGTTATGTGTCTTGAGCCTATTTCTAAAGCTTTAGGATTGTTTATGATGTTTATGAAATCAATTAGATTATCATAATTATCAAATGGCTCACCAATACCCATAACGACGATATGAGATATTTTTATATTTTTTATTTTTTCTATTTCAATTATTTGTAAAACCATTTCAGAGGGGGATAAATTTCTTACTTTTTTTAATCTTCCACTTTCACAAAAGGAACAAGACATATTGCAACCAACTTGACTAGAGATACATAGACTGTAGCCATAATGTTGGTGCATTAAAACTGATTCAATATATGCTTCATCACTTAACTGAAATAAAAATTTATCGACATCTTTATCTATTTCATGTTTAGATAATTTTAAATGATCCATAGTAAAGTTACTTTTTAGTTTGGCAATTAAATCCTTACTTAAATTATTCATTTGATCAAAACTTTCAACTCTTTTTTTATATAGCCAATCGTAGATTTGATCACAACGATATTTTTTTTCTTGTAATTGTTGCAATTTTTCGTATAATTGTTCGTATGTAAAATTGTAGATATTTTCCATAGTAAATCTCCTTGATAACAATATTATATTAAATATTACAGTTAAAATCAAAGAAAAAAGAGCATTTACTAGCTCGTTTGTTCTAATATTTGTTCTCCATATAATTCTAATTGTCCTGCAAAAGCCACAACTTGAGAAGTGGTTGCTGTAGGTGTTTTTGAATAAGTGTTTGGTGTTTGTTCATCAAGCCACATTTTTATTGAGTAAACGTCAGATGTTTCATCAACTCCTAGTTGGGTTAGACCAGATAGTTCGATAGCACCATTTTGTGGCGTTTTTACTTCGTAAGTATCGCCTTGTCCATACTGCACCGCCACTCTTATATAATCGATTGGGATACATAAATCTGGAGTTATTCCATTTTGTAAAGCTTGTTTAGCAGTACAAGCACTTTTTAATTTTATAGAATATTTAATAGGCAAAGTACCATTATTATGAACTTTAAATGTAAATGGGTCATGCCCCATGCCTGTTTGAGCAAGCTCTGGTACCGCATCTATTAAACTTATATTATTAGAGCTTTCTTCTTTAAATTCAAGACTTAATGTTCCGGCACTTATTGTATTGGAATTTTCTGCTAAATCCTGATCAGTCAAATAAGCATAAGAGCCTCCAATAACTATTAATAAGGTGCCAAATAGACCTATAAATAATGATAGATACACATTTTTAATATCATTATTTTTCATATGTAAATGTTCAAATTTTTCGAAAAATCTCATATGTGATCACCTTTTATTATTACAATGGTAGTATAACAAAAAATTTAAATTTTTACAATATAAATAAAATAATTTCTAATTTTAGTTTAGAAATTATTTTTAATTAGTTTATTTAATAATATAATTTTTAAATAAATAGCCATGTGATGATAGAAATTCATCTTTATCTATTAGCTTTAATATATCTTGTTTTTTTAACCACATTACTTGTTCTACTTCTGATTTTTGTAATTTTAAACTTTTAATATCTATATCTTTATTAAGCAAGTATAGATTAATTAAACATGGTTTTGTAGGATTTTTTATTAAACCTATTTTTTTAAATTCATTAGGATCGATAGTTAATCCTAATTCTTCTTGTACTTCTCTTACAATTGTTGTTAAACCATTTTCGCTATGGATAACATGACCACCTGTGGAACTATAATTATTTTGTTTTTCTTTACTTGTTTTTTGAATTAAATATTCTTCTTTGCTATTTTTAATAAAAACTATACTAAGCATGATATTACCAGCAGTAAATTTACTTCCTCTTTCGATTGTTTTTCCTGTTGGTAGGCCATTATCATCATATAAATCTAATAATTCCATATTAACCTCTATTCTGTTCTTAATGCTTCCACTGGATCTTTTCTGCTAGCCATTTTACTTGGAATAAATCCTCCAATTGAAGTTACTAATATTGCTATTGCAATCATTAATACTACATGAAGTGGACTCATCTTGGCTACATTTTCTAATTCTGTTAAATTTAATAATAATTTATTTATTGGAAATAATGATAGATATGCTATTACAATACCAAGTATTCCTGATGACAAGCCAATGATAAACGTTTCGGCATTAAAGACTCTTGTAATATCTTTTTTTCTAGCACCTAAACTACGAAGAATACCTATTTCTTTTGTTCTTTCTAAGACAGATATATAAATTATTATTCCAATCATGATTCCTGATACTACTAAACTTACAGCACTGAAAGCTATTAAGACATATGTTATAGCGTCCATTATGCCACTTGACATATCAACAATTGTTTTAGCCATGTCTGTATATACTATTTTGTCATCATCAGATAAATCTTGGTTATAATCATCTAAATATTTTAAAATATTATCTTTGCTATCAAAATCTTTAGGATAAATATAGATAGCATATGGTATTGAATCGTCTGCTAGATAACCTAAAAAGTTTTCTTTTTCTTCTTTAGTTGTAAATTCTTGTTTGGTTAAAATATTGTAATTTACTTTTTTTTGATCTGTTACGATTTTAGAAGTTTTATTTTGTTCTATTACATAATCTTGTAATTCACTTGGGTATAATATTCCACCATTTGATGAGATGTAGCCTACTTCTTCCATCCTTGCCATAGCATTGTCTTCTTTAGCTTTTACTATGCCTACAATTTTTATTTTTAATAAATCTTTTTTACTTATAGAATCAATATCATTATTAATGGTGTAGATATCATTATATTTTAAGTAATAATCATCATTGTTAACGATTTTAAATTCAATATTTAAAAAATCATTATAGTTATATTCATCTTTTTCCTCTAAACCAATAGCACTTATTAAATTAGTGTCCAATCTATTTTTAGAATCTACATATAATAATATTTCTTCTTTTTTAGTTGGTAATTTGCCACTTAAAAGTTCATAATTAGTATTGATATAGTTATCTAAAGTATCTAGATTTAGTGGTAAGCTTTGCATATTAAATGTAGAACTGGTATTTATTTTGTTATTTATTAGCAAGTTAAAGTTGGTTGTTTTGATATAAGTTATAGCGTCATAATTATCTTTTTTGATGTTTTCTACATATTCTATGTAGTTATTATCTATTTTATTAGTATGAAGAATACTTTCAGTTTGTCTATCATACGAATAGATAACTTTTTTAGTTTCTTGTTTGTTGATAGTAGCTAATTGGGTTAAACTATCTTTATCAATTACAGCAGTTTCTTTAGATATAATTATAGGAAATGATGATAGAGTATCTTGTTCAAAGCTATCAATTTGTTTATCAAAGCCATTTGATAGGGAAAGAATTATAGAAATTCCAATTATACCTATTGAGGACGCAAAGGCTGTTAAGATTGTTCTTCCTTTTTTAGTTTTGATGTTTTCAAACGATAATGAAATAGCAGTCAAAAATGACATAGCCGTCTTTTTAAAAGTGTAGGTATTAGTAGTATCTTGTTCGTTATATGGTGCTGTATCACTTTGGATTTTTCCGTCACTAAGCTCAATTATTCTTGTAGAGTATTTTTGAGCTATTTCAGGATTATGGGTTACCATAATTACTAGTTTATCTTTAGATATTTCTTTTATTAATTCCATTATTTGAATACTTGTTTTAGTATCTAATGCACCAGTTGGCTCATCTGCTAAAATGATGTCTGGATCATTAGCTAAGGCTCTTGCTATAGCAACTCGCTGTTTTTCTCCACCAGATAATTGATTAGGTTTTTTATTTATATGGTTTAACAAGCCAACTCTTTTTAAGGCTTCAAGAGATTTTTTTTGTTTTACTTTTTTAGAAACACCACTTAAAGTTAGACCTAACTCAACATTTTTTAAGACACTTATGTGCGGTATAAGATTATAGCTTTGAAAGATAAATCCTATAGAATTATTGCGATAACTATCCCAATCTTTATCTTTAAATTTTTTAGTTGTTTTGCCATTTATAATTAAATCTCCACTGTCATAATGATCTAAACCACTTATTATGTTTAATAAAGTTGTTTTACCACTTCCACTCTTTCCTAAGATAGAAACAAATTCGTTTTTTCTAAATTTGATGCTGACATTATCCAAAGCAGTTTGGGTAAAATCTCCTGTTTTGTATTTTTTAGTTATGTTTTTTATTTCTAACATAATACCCCTCCTTATATATTATTAGTCAAAATAATCTATTTGCATTGCTTGTTTAACTTCTTTCATTGTTTTCTTGGCTGTTTGTCTTGCTTTTTCTGTACCCTCTTGTAATATTTTGTATAATTCATCTTGATTTTTTGATAAAAGTTCTCTTTTTTCTCTAATTGGTTGTAATAATTCTTGTAAAATGTCATTTAAAAATAATTTTATTTTGACATCTCCTAAACCACCTTTTTGATAATGGGCTTTTAATTCATCTAGTGATTCATATTCATTTAAATATTTTTTGAAGTGTTCTTTTTTACAGAAAACATCTAAGTAAGTGAAGACAACATTACCTTCAATTTTGCCCGGATCAGTTATTTTAATATGATCTTTATCGGTATACATTTCCATAACTTTTCTTTTTATTTCTTCTTTGCTATCAGATAAATATATGCAGTTATTTAATGATTTACTCATTTTATTTTTGCCGTCTATTCCCGGCAATCTACTTGCTGTTTCATTGGTTGGTAGTAATGCATTTGGCATAACTAGATTTCCTTTGTAGATATCATTAAATTTTTTTACTATTTCTTTGGCTTGTTCAATCATTGGTAATTGATCATTTCCTACAGGAATAATATTGGCTTTAAAAGCAGTTATATCGGCAGTTTGACTAACTGGGTAATTTAAAAATCCTGAGGGAATACTTTCTTCAAAACCACGTAGTTTTATTTCATTTTTTACAGTTGGATTTCTATACAATCTAGCTACGGTAACTAAATTCATGTAATAAAATGTCAATTCTGCAAGTTCTGGTACTGCGGATTGAATAAAAATTGTACATTTTTTAGGATCAAGTCCACATGATAGATAATCTAGTAATACTTCAGTTACGTTGTTTTTTATTTTTTCTGGATTGTCATAGTTATCTGTTAGGGCCTGACTATCTGCAATCATGATGTACATTTCATCATAATCATTACTATTTTGTAATTCTAATCTTTTCATTATTGAGCCAACATAATGACCTAAATGTAATCTTCCTGTTGGCCTATCTCCTGTTAAAATTATATTTTTCATACTTATCTTTCCTTTTCTTTATAATATTTACATATATTCTTTAGCTTGCAATCAGTACAAAGTGGCGAGATTGCTTTACAGTAATATCTACCAAATAATACTAATTGATGATGAGTTTTGCTCCAACGAGCTTTATCTATTTTTCTTTTTAGTTTCTGTTCAATTTGTAAAACTGAATCTGATTCTTTAGCCAAGCCTAATCTTTTTGAAGTTCTTGCTACATGAGTATCCACCGCAATAGCGGGCTTATTAAATAAAACACTTAAGATGACGTTAGTACACTTTCTACCAACCATTGGAAGTTGTTCTAAATCTTTTCTTTTATCTGGTACAACAGAATTATATTTTGTTAGTAAGATATTGGATATGTCTATTACAGCTTGAGCTTTTTTAGTATAACTACCTAGTTCTTTTACAATATTTTTTACATCAGTAAATTGTGCAGTTGCTAATGATTCTAAAGTGGGATATTTGCTAAATAAGACTTTTGTTACCTTGTTTACTCTTTTATCTGTTGTTTGAGCACTTAGCATAACCGCTATTACAAGTTCATAATCTTTATTAAATTCTAGTTCACATTTAGGATTTTCAAATAATTCATCTAAATAATTTAAAATTATTGTGCTATTCATTTTCATTTAACCAATCACAATCAAAAATATCTACTTCTTCATCAGTTTTTTTCTTAGCTATGTCTGATACTTTTTTGTAACCTTTCTTTTTCCAGTCTGATAAAATTTTTTCTATGTATCGCAAATTTAATACACCGTTTAATACGGCTTCTTTTAAGGCTTCTTTTATTAGACTATCTTCTATTTTACTATCTTTCCAATGTTTTATTGTCTCATATTCGATTGGGGATAGAGGTCTTGCAAATTCTTTTTCGATAATAGTATATATTTCATCAGAATAATCAACTTGTTCTTGTTCATCAATGATAAATGATATTATTTTTTGATAAATTGGCTCAATACTTAAATATTCTTTCATAAGATTTTTATCTTTTTTTACTATCATCATGATTAAGTTATTTTCACAAAGTTTAGAAACAATATTCATAAGCGTATCAATAGACCAAGATAAGTCTTTACTAAACTTTGATACATCGAAAACAATTTCTTTCCCAAAACCCATTAGGTATGATAAGAGAAGAATATCATCGCTACTTATATTTAATTTTTGGGCATAAATAAGTAAACTGCTTGGGATAACAATCTGTTTTGTAGATAAAATTTCATGTAAATTGTCAGTATTCACCTTATCACCTTTTTTCATTAAAATTTATTATAACATATATTGATTGTATAAATAATCTTTTATTTCATCATTATTGTTTTTTAATTTGTTATCTAATATTTTATTTTCTAAATCTGTATATATTTCTTTTATCATGCTACTTGGTTTTATATTTAATATTTCACATATTTCTTTAGTGGTTATTAAAATATCACTGCGATCTTTTATAGGAAGCTTTTCATATTTTTTGGCATATTTTGATTTGTTTAATCCTTTTAAATCGCAAACTATTAAAAGTGGATATATACCATATTTGTACCACACTTTATTATTGTCTAAATTTTCTTTTTCTAATTTTTTTATTTCGTTTATTAAATTTTTCTCTGTTTTGGTTGTAGGATAATTTTCACTAAAAATACTAGCATAGATACCAATTATATCATTAGTTTTTAAGGCTTTGTCGATGTCATGAAGCTCTAGAGGCTCTTCTAGATGTAATTCTTTGATAAGTTTGATACCATATTTTTTATTTTCATTAGAAAATATTTTAGTTAGTTCTTCTTTTTTTCTTTCGTATGATAAATTATAAAGTAAATCTTTGTTAGATGTGATAGCTTTTTTTAATTCTTTCTCTATTTTGAATTTTAAAATTGTGGCAAATCTTATGGCACGGAGGATTCTTAATGAATCTTCTTTGATTCTTTGATTAGGGTTTTGAATCATTTTTATTAGTTTGTTTTTTAAATCTTTTCTACCATCTAGGTAATCTATTATTTCTTGATTTTGGTCCATGCAGATAGTGTTGATTGTAAAATCTCTTCTTTTTAAATCTTTTTTGATGTCTTTAATATATTTTATTTTGTCTGGACGTCTGGAATCAGAATAGTTATACTCTTCTCTCATGGTAGTTATTTCAACATCATAATTATTTACTTTTAAACTTACGTTACCATATTCTGATACTTTTAAGTCATAATCTTTTAAGATTTTTATGACATCTTTAGGTTTGGCCTGTGTTGTTATATCAATATCTGTTGATTTTATTCCAAGTAAATAATCACGAACATAACCACCCACTATGTAGGAAGAAAAACAATGATTTGTCAGTGTTTGTAAGATTTGTAAGATAGTGTTATCCATATTTTATTCACCTATTTACATTATATAATATTTAAAGAAAAAAACCAACCCAATATTAAATTGAATTAGTTTTTTCTTAATTAAATTTTTAACTTTAATTATCTGTTTACTGCTTCTTTTAAGGCAGCACCAGCTTTAAATGAAACAGCATTTCTAGCAGCAATTTTAACTTCTTTTCCTGTTTGAGGATTACGTCCTGTTCTAGCAGCTCTTCTTGAAACTGCAAATGTTCCAAATCCTACTAAAGGAACTCTATCTCCTTTTACTAATGCTCCAGTAATTGCTTCTAAAGTAGCATCAAGAGCACGAGTAGCGTCAGCTTTAGTAAGTCCTGCTTTAGTAGCAACAGCTTCAACTAATTCAACTTTTTTCATTTTATACCTCCTTAATTTGTTAAGCAACGCTTTTCATCATATGCTTACATATATAAATTATCATGTATTTTGGACAAAATCAAGGTATTTTATTAGTTTTGTTGTTTTTTTTCGGTTTTGATATATTGAAGTTAACTTTGTTGTATGTTAAAATAGCATTAGATAATAGTTAAGATAAGGGTGATGTGATGAAAAAAAACCTTTGGGGATTTTTAATAATTTTTGTTATAGTTACTGGTATTGCTTTTGGTATGGCCTTTGCCGATTATAGTTATGAAATGAAAAGTGGTGAAAACAGTTTAGGATCTGGAAGTTTAAATTTTACTTATGAAGAGCCTGATAATGCTTTAGTTATTACTGAAGCTACTGGTATAGCAGATTCTGTTGGCAAGATTTCAGACGATTATTTTGCTTTAGCAGTTGGCTCAGACACACCAAATATTGGAGATATTGATTATTATGTTACAATTCAGCCAGATGAGACTAGTACTTTGGAAGAAGAAGCTGTTAAAATATTTTTAACTAGTGTAAATAATCCTGATGATCCAATAGTTAAGGAAGTAGCTGTTATCGATCCCGAATTAGTTTCTAATTTAAAAACTTATGATTTAGCTCCAACTGAACATACTAATCTTATTGTCTATAATACAACTTTTAAATCATCTACAGAAAACACTGCAAACAGACATTATTATAGATTAAGAGTTTGGATTGATGAAGAGTTCGTTCCTGATGTTACTGCAACAGGACCAGATTTCGTTGTAGAAGAAAAACAATTTAAGTTCAGAGTAAATATTTGTGTTTAAAATTAAAAGACCTATGGTCTTTTTTATTTTATAAAACTATTGCTATCATGTTGTTTGAGCCTTTATTTACTATTTTGGTCATAGTATTTTGTAATTTATATCTTACATTTTCAGGCATCATAGCGATTTTTGATCTTATTCCCTCTTGAACAATTGTATCTATGCTACGGCCAAAGATTTCTGATGTCCAGATAGAATTTGGATTACTATCTTTATCTTTCATTAGGTAATCTATTAATTCTTTACTTTGCATTTCTGTTCCGATGATTGGCTCAAATGTTGATTCAACATCTACTCTTATCATGTGAATTGAAGGTGCAGTTGCTTTTAATTTTATGCCATATCTACTACCTTGTTTAATGATTTCAGGATTATCTAATTTCATATCTTCTATAGTAGGATTTGCAACGCCATATCCAGTTGTTTTAACCATTTTGATTGCTGCTTTTACCTGATCATATTCTTTCTTTGACTCTTGATAATCTTGGAACATTGCTAATAATTTTGCTTTGCTGTTTACTTCTGTTCCAATCATTTCATTTAATACCTGTGGGAATAAATCTTCTTTAGCGTCTAAAGTTATTGTTGCTTCACCAGTTGCTGGATCTACTAAAGATAGATAAGCACGTTCAATATATTCACACCCCTCAAAACAAGAGGTAATAGTTTCGACATCTCTTAATTTATCCACTTCAACAATGCTATCTTTTATTCTTTCAATATAAGCTTGTTTGATGTAATGTTTTGGACTTAATACTGCTATCCACTCTGGCATTTTTACTTTAACTTCTAAGACTGGGAATTCATATAATGCTTCTTTTAAGATGTCATAAGTATCTTTTTCGTTCATTGATAAAACATCTATTGGTAAAACAGGAACATTATATTTTTCTTTTAATTCTCTAGCAAGGTTTTGAGTTTCAGGATTGTTTGGATGTGTAGAGTTTAAAACAATAATATACGGTTTATTTATTTCTCTTAATTCCTCCACTACTTTGTTTTCGGCTTCAACATATTCTTCTCTTGTAAATTCTCCGATTGAGCCGTCAGTTGTTACCATTATACCGATTGTTGAGTGATCTTTGATAACTTTTTCTGTCCCAATTTCTGCAGCTTCGGCAAAAGGTATTTCTTCGTTATACCATGGTGTTTTAACCATTCTTGGGCCATTTTCATCTTCAAAACCTTTAGCGGTTGGAATTACATAACCAACACAATCTACTAATCGCATATTGCACTCTAAATCATCAATTTTTACTTTAGCAATATTATTTGGTACAAATTTTGGCTCAATTGTCATAATTGTTTTGCCTTTAGCAGATTGTGGAATTTCATCTAAAGCACGTTTTTTTTCAAATTCATCTGTAATATTAGGTATTATTAGATTTTCTAATACTTTTTTAATAAAACTTGATTTACCAGTTCTTACTGCTCCTACTACACCTAAATAGATATCCCCACCAGTTCTTAGAGCTATATTTTTAATTAATTCTTTTTTATCCATATATTCAACTCTCTTTCTATTAAAGTTTATGATAGCCAAAATATATTAGAACAAAAAAAGAGGACAATTTGTCCTCAAAACACAATATCTAATTTTTTTCTTAAAACAATATAAACAATTTTTTTACTTTTTTGCTTTTTTTCTTTTTTAATATTTTTATAATAGTTGAACTAAAATAAAACAAATAATTAAACAGACATGTCTACACCGGGTGTTGCGTCATAGCAATCTTCTGCGGCACCATAGAAGTTAAATACGTTACCATAACCCACAGCTTCGATTTTATATAGCTTGCTGGTTGCTAAGCTTACTTTTACACCAGCATGTTGATAACTAGCATATACTGTACCTTTTCCGCCATTTGGTTTGACGTAGAATTTTTGATCAATTGTAAAATCTGTTCCGGTTTCGCCTATTTTGACTGAGTTACCAAAGCCATCATCTTCAAATTGATAATTTGAGTATGTTTTAGTTCCTTCAGTTGAATTAAAATAGGTTGTAATTGTCTTATTATACAAAGAAGCATTTAAAAATCTAGCACCAATAACATCATAGCTTTTTACCTTTGGTTCATAAAGCCAAATTGCTGAAGTTATTAAAGTACAAAATGATGTTGTACAACCTTTAGCAATAGACACTCTTTTGGCTGGAGTTTCAATAAATGAGCCACGTGTAAGACTTCGATCATAATAAACCTTTGAATTTACATCGACATCATTATTATTAATATCAAGATCTTTCAAAAATTCATAACGTTCAGGAGTCATTTTATCTACGAAACCCTCGCCATAGAATTCTTCAATAAAGTTGTATTCTTTTTCTGTTAATTCTACTCCATTAGCATTTGTATAATACACTTCTGACATAGCAGATACATTAACTGTTCCAAACAAGAGCAAAGCAACTATTAATACAAAAATTCCTTTTTTCATTTTTTAAAGCATTACCTCCTTTTCAATTCAAAGTTTAACAAATCATACATATTGCTTAAAAGGACTTATCAAGTCCTTAATCAATACTTAACTTGCAAAATATTTCGAATAATATTCAATTTTAAAATCGTTTATATGATCTTTATATGCATCGCAATCTCCCTCAATACACTTATCATTATTTATATCGTAGACATATTTAGTATCCATATTCCCTTTAGAATCTATAGTATAATAAGTTAATCTCATATTTTTAGTATATAATTCTGTAATAGAAATATTATTGTTATTATTTTCTATTACTTGAAATGTACTTGAATCAACATAATAATATATTTCATAATTACTTTTTCCACTTGTGTAAGTTGTGTAATAGCAATTATCTTTTTCATTATATTTGAAGTTAGCAAAACGACTTTTAATTTCTTCTTCGTTCATATTTTGATTTTTATTAATTTCTGATCTAGTTAAAAGTAATAAACCGTCGTTTACCATATCTTTTTTTAATTCTAATTTTGTTATGTCTTGTTTGGAATCATAAGTTACTCTTAAATATAAATTTTTCAATATATAATCTAATTCATTGTATGTGAAAAATTGATTATATTTGTAATAACTACTTATTGAATCTTCAGTATTTTGAGTCCTATATATTACTACTTCTTTATTATTTTTATCCATGAAGTATAGTTCTGCACTATCATAGGTGTAATTATTTATTGATTTTAGACTACCTAATTTTATATATGTTTTTTGTTTTGATGTTAATATTAAACCGTCTACAGTTGAAAATTCATTACCAGTACCTGCAACTTTATATACTTTGATTGTGTTATATGAATTTACAAAGTAGTAGGCAAAAAATGAAAATAATATTACAAATAGTACTGTTAGGAAGTAAGTTATTGTCTTTTTTATTTTTCTATTACTATCTTTTAATATTTCAATTGGGACATTTTGTAATCTTTTATAGTTTTTCTTTGATTTTCTTTCACCAATTAGAATTTCATTTACACTTACTGAAAACATTTCACTTAATTCTAATAACATATCTGGTGGTGGCATATTTATTCCACGTTCCCATTTTGATATATTTTCTCTTGATGTGTATAATTTCTCACTTAAATCATTTTGAGTCATGTTTTTACTTTTTCTTAAACTAGCAATAAATTTTCCAATTTGTTCTTGATTCATTTACTTCACATCCTTATTTTAAAATTTTCAATTTAATTATAATTCATGTTGTATTAGATAACAAGAAAAAAAATTTTAAAAAAAAGAATTAACATTTATTACATATTAATCACTTTTTCTAAATCTTTTTTTATTTTATTATCTGTTTCTATAGATATTATTTCCTTTAATAATAAATCTTTTTGATATAATTTTAATTTTTTTTCATAAAAATATAATTTTGTTTCTATTGATTTTATTTGTTTATGGACAGCATTTCTTGATACATTATTGTTTTCTGATATTTCAGATAAAGAAAGATTTGCATGATAATAATCTTTAAAATAATTTTGTTGTTTTTCAGTAAAAAGTTCACCATAATAATCAAATAAAATAGTTAAATATACTTCTTTTTTCATTTCATTATATCCTTAAATAATCCATATATGTATTTTTCAATATCAAATAACATTAGATCATCTTCCTTTTCTCCAAAACCAACATATCTTACTGGGATATTTAATTCATCTTTGATAGCTAGAACTATACCACCTTTAGCTGTACCGTCTAATTTTGTTAATATTATACCTGTTATATCACAAATTTCTTTAAATGATTTGGCTTGAGATATACCATTTTGACCTGTTGTGGCATCGAGTACTAAAAATGTTTCATGAGGAGATGAAGGTATTATGTTGGTGGAAATTCGTTTCATTTTTTCTAATTCGTTCATTAGGTTAACTTTGTTTTGTAATCTACCAGCAGTGTCTATTAAAACTATATCATATGATTCATTTTTGGCCTTGGTTAATCCGTCATATAAAACACTTGCAGGATCTTGTTTTGTTGTATCTTTATAACAATCACAACCTACTTTGTCTGCCCAATTTTGAAGTTGTTCTACTGCCCCTGCTCTAAAGGTGTCTGCTGCTACCAACAAAACTTTTTTACCTTTATCTTTTTCTTTTTTAGCAAGTTTAGCAATAGTGGTTGTTTTACCTACACCATTTACACCAACAAAAAATATAACAGTTGGTCCATTGGTGGAATAGTTTATTTTATTTACTAAAACTTCATTATTTACATATATTATAAATAATTCATCGACAATTACTTCTTGAAGATATTCAGGAGATTCTATTTGTTCTTGTTTTACTCTTTGTCTTAATCTATCCATAAATTTCATAACAGTATTGATACCTAAATCAGCCATTATTAAAATTTCTTCAACTTCTTCAAAATATTCTTCAGTAATTTTATGATATTTGTTTGTTAAGTTAATTAGTTTAGAAACAAAGTTATCTCTTGTTTTAGTAAGACCCATATCATATTTTTCTTGTTCTTTAGAATTTGCTTTGTCTTCTTTGGAAAAAGCATTTTTTATTTTATTAAATAAACCCATTTTAACCTCCATTTAATTTTTAAATTCTCTAGTTTGTTTATTTATAGCTTTATTGATAATATTATTACCATATTTTTCTTTTAATTCATCTAGAGTTTTTTCTAATTTTTGATTTTCATAATTTTTATTTTCTTCAAAGATTGAGTACTGATAATAATCGTTTTCTGTTAATTGATTCAATCTAATTCCTACTAAACGTACAGTTTCTTCATTAAAAGCTTTTAGATATATTTCTTTAGCATAATTATAGATTACACTACTTTGATTAGTAGGATTTACTAATGTTTTTTGATGAGATTTTTTTATGAAATCACTAGTTTTGATAGTTACAGTTATTGTTTTGGCATATTTTTTTTCTTTTCTTAATCGTTCAGATACAACATCTGCTAGCAACGAAAAGTATTCACTTAAGTTAGAAAAACCACTTAAATCTTCTTCTAAAGTCAGTTCATTTCCAATACCTTTTAGAAGGTGCTCTTTGGAATCTACTGGCTCGTTATCTATTCCTTGGGCTTTTTCCTTAATAACTACGGCTTGATTTTTAAATATTTTTTGAAGTTTTTCTATTGGATAAGTTGCTAAATCTTTTATTGTTTTAATACCTAGTTCATTTAATTTTTTTGATGTTTGTTTACCTATTCCATATAAATTTTCTATTGGTAAAGGGTACATTTTTGTTACTATTTCATTATTATAGAGTGTGTGAATTTTATCTGGTTTTTCAAAATCACTAGCCATTTTAGCACATAATTTATTATTAGCTATACCTATATTAACTGTAAAACCAAGAGTTGTTTTGATCTCTTCTTTTATTTTTTTAGCAAACTGTAGTTCATCACCATATAATTTTTTTACTTTTCCATAGTCAAGATAACACTCATCAATAGAGGCTATTTCGATATCAGGTGTATATTTTTCTAATAAGTTAAATAAACTTGTAGACATCTTTTTATATAAACTAAAATTTGATTTAAATATTAATAAATTTGGACATTTTTTCATGGCTTGATAGATAGTGTCAGCAGTTTTTATGCCAATATTTTTGCATGGTTGAGATTTTGCTAAGACAATACCTCTTCGATCTTTAGGATCTCCTCCAATTATGGCATAACAATTTCTAATATCTTTAGGATAACCTTTTTTTAATAAGTCAATAGCAGTCCATGATAAAAAAGCATTATTTACATCTATATGCATGATAATATTTTCCAAAATTATCACCACCATAACTACACTTATATTGTAACAAAACAGTCTTATAAAGTCTATATTTATGTTTCAGATTTTGGTAAGAGTATTTTTACTTCAGTACCTTTTTTCTTGTTTGATGAGTATTCAATGATACCATTATGTTGTTTTATTATTTCATATGATAGAGCTACCCCAATACCTGTTCCATGTTCTTTAGTGGTATAAAACATTGTTCCTATTTTTTTTAAAGTTTCTTCATCCATACCTTCCCCATTATCAGTTATTTTAATCATTACATTTTTATCGACACATTTCATTTCTATTTCTATTTTACCTTTTTCTTTTATAGCCTCCATGGCATTTTTCAATAAATTTATAAAAACTTGTTTTAATCTTAAATAATCTGCTTCGATATAGACTTCATCAGTGGGAAATCTTGATTTTATTGTAATTGATTCTTTATTCATGATTGTTTTCATAGAATCTATTGTCTCTTGGACTAATAATACTATATCAATGATATCTTTATTAATTTTAATTTTTGTATAGTCATTAAAATCTTCCATTAGGCACAGTGTTCTATCTACTTCTTTTTGAATTATGGAATTATATTGTTTTACTTTATCAATATTATTATATTCCATCATTGATAGATAACCTTTACATACTGCAAGAGGATTTTTTACTTCATGTACTATTTGAAATAAAGCATTTTTTAATGTTTTTTCTTTTTCTAAGTCTTTAAATGAATAGTTTAAAGATATTATATTTTCAATACTATCTACTAGTTTTAACATAGAATAGCATAAGAAATAAAAAGTTATTAATATAACAAATAACTTAGTTATAATTACAAAAATATTGTTATCATTTGGGAAAATATAGATTGCTAAAATGGATAAAATTATTCCTTTGACAAAACAAAAAATATTTAGGATTGATAGATAGTCTTTTTTGTTATATTTAATTATTAAAAAGATGATGTTATATATTGCGTATTCTAATATTAGAAATGGTATATTTATTTTGTAGACTAAATAATAGTAACTAATAATAGCAAGTGATATTATTATTGAAGTTGTATATCTTTTGTTTAGTATAGTAATTATTAAGGGAACGTTTATAAATAAGAATAAATATATTGAATTATCATTAGATATAGTATATTTAGTAAACATATAAAATGATGTTAAGCAGGCTACATCTAGTAAAACTAAATTTTTATTGCGATTTAGATTATTGTTACTTGCTACATATATTAAATATATTAATATTGGGTATGATAATAATATTAATGATACTACAGTCTGTTCTAAAAAATACATAATAATCACCATATTAATAATAGTTCTTTATTATGTATTTTTTTGTCGAATTTTGAATATTTTTATATTTTTTTGTTATTTGATGTCATCAATATATTTTTTTAGTTGTTTAGAATTTGGTCCTAAAATTATTTTTAGTTGATTATCTAGTTCTACTATTCCTTTGGCACCTAGATTAATAATAGATTCTTTGTCTACTTTGGATATGTCTTTTAACGTTACAATAAATCTAGACATATTGACTTCAGTATCGATTATGTTATCTTTTCCTCCAAGATAATCTACTAATTTATTCATGTCTAATTTAATGTCTTTTGTATTTAGTTTTAAAATTGCTAATAAAAATATAATAAAAAATATAATTATTATTAAATATTCGTATTTCATTTATCTCACCTATGTTAATTATACTAGAAAGCTGGAAAATTTAAAAGTGTTTTTTCATATATTATTAATAGGTATTAGTAATACACTAAATGTTTCTATTATGAATATCTTATATTAGAAACAAATAAAGGAGTGATAAGATGAGTGATAATCAATGCTGTATAGCTAACATCTTGGAAGTTATTTGTGTTTTACAAAATCAAGCTGGTAAATTAGATGATGTTCAAAATACTTGTGATAGACCTTTTTTAGGAAATGGTAATACATCAAATACATTTGTGTATAATACAAGACCTGTTAATTGTTATACACCTAATAATCAATTAATAACAATGCCATATACTCTTACAACAAGTGGAGGTACCACTACTGGAAGTTCTAGTGCATTTAGGATTGAAAAGATTTGTGATAATTGTTTAACATTTAGAGTTTTAGCTCCAAATCCTGATACTACTTCAGTTTTACCATATGTTGCTACTGATTCTTTCTTTACATTAAATTGTGATTGTGTATGTGCAGTTAGCTGTTTACCAGATACATTTATTGATTGTATTTAAAAGGGGGTGAAATAATGGAAAATAATAATAGTAATTCTAGTTGTTCTTGTTTTACTGATATATTGTGTACGATAGTAAAATTACAAAAACAGGGACAATGTTTAGATTCTGGACTTACTACTTGTGATAGACCATATTTAGGAGTAAATTCTAATTCTGTTGTTTATAATACTAGACCAGTAAGTTTTTATACCTGTGCTAATAATACAGCTTGGACTATGCCTTATACTTTAAATGGTGTTAGTGGTACAAGTAGCGTATTCCGTTGTGAAGCTGTTGAGGGTTGCTGTTGTACATGTCGTGTATTAGCTTTAAATCCTGATCCTACTACTAGTGCTTTGACACCATATGTTGCAACTGATTCTTTCTTTACTATTAATCTAGATTGCATTGGAGCTTTACGTTGTCTTGATGATACTTATATTGCTTGTATTTAAAAACTTCAGTTTCTTGTTTGAAACTGAAGCTTTTTTTATTGCTCCTTAATACTGATAATATCTGATAATAAAATTTTATCATTATCTAGTGTTATTAGATAATTTTTTAGTTTTCCTGCTATTTTGGTATTATATGTTTTGTTTTTAGTAATAATTGTGACCTTTTTATTAAAAATATAACTACCACTGGTTTCTAATCTATCTAAAGTATCAAGTGGACTTTCATTATATGATAAATCAGAATTTTTTTTGGTATTATTTAAAAATGAATAATACACTTCTTTATTGTTATTAATAGTTTTATTTATATTAGGTTTAAAAATATTTGGTAAAGCCATTTGTTCATCTCCTTAAAGTTCTATTACATTTTATGATTTGCAGTAATAAAAAATTACATATTTATCCATAATAATAGTATGAAAACATATCTTAAAAATAATAAAAAAATTCTTTTTTGTCTTTTGATATTTTATCTTATTAGTATATTAGCAATAAGTAGTTTTTCTGTTTTTTTGTCTAGTTCTTATGGAAATTTAGTTATTAAACAAACTATAAATTATGTTATTGGTATTATTATTTTGTTAGTTTTTTTAAAAATACCACATGAAGTGATACTAAAATTTAGTTTTTGGATATATTTAGTAAATGTTTTAGCACTTTCGGCTCTTTTGTTTTTTGCTCCTAGTATCAATGGAATAAAAGCTTGGTTTGTCATACCTTTTTTAGGGAATATTCAACCTAGTGAGTTTATGAAGATAGGAATTATTTTGTTTTCTTGTAAAATTATTTCTTCTTCTAAGATTTTGGGGTTTAAAAATGAGCTTATGTTGATTTTAAAATTGTTTATTGTAGTTTTAATTCCTTGTATTTTAACTTTTTTAGAGCCTGATACTGGAGCAGTTATTATTTATTTAGTTATTTTTGTTACTTTGTTGTTTTTAAGTGGAATAAGGTTTAGGTGGTTTGTTTTCTTTTTTATTGTTTTAGGTGGTTTATTGGGTGGAATTTTATATTTGTTTTTTTACCAAAAAGAATTATTTATTAAAATTATTGGAAGTAGTTTCTTTTATAGATTAGATCGTTTACTTGATTGGAATAATTCTTCTGGTATGCAACTGGAAAACTCAATTATTGCAATTGCTTCAAGTGGACTATTTGGACATGGTTATAAAAAAATACCAATTTATTATCCTGAGGGACATACTGATTTTATTTTTACTTCTTTTGTTTCTTCATTTGGTTTAGTTGGGGCAATTTTGTTATTTGTTTCTATTACATATTTCGATTACAATATTTTTAAATATGCTAAAAGACAAGAAAATGCAATTAGTAAATATGCAATTACAAGTTTTTTGGTGGTAATAATATATCAGCAAATTCAAAATATGGCGATGACTGTGGGGCTTTTGCCGATTACTGGAATTACGCTTCCTTTTATTAGTTATGGTGGCTCTAGCCTTTTGTCATTTTTTATAATTTTAGCAATAATTTTTAGTTTGGAAAATAAGTTTACAAAAAAAAGAAAATATAAGTGATTATTTTCTTTTTATTTGATAATATTATAAGCTAGTTTCCACGAAAGTATTCTTTGAACTGCCATATTTATGGTGTCAATGGAAATTTTGTTGTTATTGATATTTTGTTTTACTTCATTATACATATTAATAAAATCAGAAGTTATAATTATATCATTTCCAGCGTTAATTGCTAAAGTTGCCGCTTCTTTGTTATCAGCATATTTTTTTATTGCGTCCATGGATAAATCATCTGTCATAATTATACCTGTAAACTTTAGTTTATTTCTTAGTTCATCATGCATTGTTTTGCTTAAAGTTGCAGGATATTTATTATCAATTGAAGTAACTATATTATGTGATACCAATATAACTGGCACTTTGGATTCTATACCACTTTGAAATGGCAGATAGTCACTATTTAAAAAAGTTTCATAACTTCTTTCGTCGATTGCTATACCTGTATGAGTATCTTTATTATTACCATATCCCGGAAAATGTTTAAGGGCTGATGAAATACCTAAATCGTTAGAGTATCCTACCATATTTGTAACATACTCACTTGTTTCTTTAGCAGATTTTCCAAAACTTCTTTCATAGATGTAGTCATTTTTATTAGTAGAGATGTCTACAACTGGGGCAAGATTTAAGTTGATTCCAAGATCAAGCAATAAGCTTAGTTTTTCATATTCTTGTTCTTTTAATAAGTCATAGCCTCCTTCATTGTAGATATCTTTTGGAGATAAAAATGGCGTTTTGCGAAAAGCTTTATATTTACTTACACGCACAACTGTTCCGCCCTCTTCATCTACAGCAAAAATAAGAGGTGTTTTGCTTAAACTTTGATTTTTATTTAATTTTTCTTTGATAGTTGATTTTGTTTCATTTTCAAAATCTTTAGCATATAAAACAAAACCACTAGGATAATAATTTTTGATTTGTTTTTCGGCTTCATTAGAATATCTAACTAAAAACATTTGACCTATTTTTTCTTCAATAGACATGTTTTGTAATAGTTCGCTTGCCTTAGTATAATAATCTTCAAATAAATCTTTTGGTTGTTCTTCTTTTGTGGTTTTTTTAACGTTATCTTTTGGTGATATAAGTAATACAATTAGAACTGCCACTAAAACAATTGTTGTTAAAGAAATTAGGATTTTATTTTTTGACATAATTTCACCTCGCTTCTTTTTTTATTATAACTAAATTTATTTGTTAATATACGATTTATAATTGCTTATTTTTGTTCTGACTAGCAACATATTGTTCATAAAAAATATTAGTTTGATCTTGAGGATTGGATGTCATAGTTAAATCAGTTACAACTTTTCTTAATGTTGGCTCGTTTGTTGATAGTACTTTTCGAAAATTAATACTTTTATCTTTTTTACCATTAATTTTTTGGTAGCGAGAGAAAAACTTGGTATTCCCTGTTGTTAAAAATTCTAGAAGAGCATGTCTTGCTTGATGTTCGTTATGGTTTGTTTGAGTTAGTTCGATTGTATATTGCAATGCTTTTAATAGTTGTTGTTCTTCTAGTTCTGGTTGTTCAAAGAAAGATTCTTGTTCTACTGGCATATTGCCATTTATAAGGCGATGATGAGAAAAAAATAATTTTAAATCATTAGATTGTAAAGCATTTAAGATTAAAATATTTATTTGTTCTAGATTTGGATCGCTATTTTGAGCATTTTGTTTGATAAACAAGCCTAAATCTTCAATTGATACATTGCCATTATTAGCTCTACTAAGGATATACTTGGATATGTGTTTGGCTACTTCATCATTATAAGAATAGTTATTATCGCAGGCAAACCCAATATTATCTTTTTGGATAACAAAAGGATTTGGATTTAAACTTCCCTCTTTTAAATAAGGATTATTTTTTACAAAACTCATTATTTTCATGGCATCTGTAGGTTTGGCTACTCTTATAACTATATCATCACTTCTAATTAATTTTGATATTTTTGATTCATGAGCGATATCTTCTTTTTCTAGATAGTTAAATATAAGATTTGCTCCGTTGTATATATGACTTTTATCTAGTGGTATATATAATTTTATGGGATTTTCAACAGTTTGAAGAGAATTATTTTTATCACGAATAAAGCGACAAAAATAAGGATTATTTTCATCTTGAAAAACTTCTGTATCACTATTTTTAAAATCGTTTATCCACTGATCAAAAAATGGCTCAATATTTCTTGATTCATCATCAATTTGTGGTAATCCATATATTTGTAAATTACGATAAACTACTTTTTGAAAGTCTTCTTGGGTGTAGTGATAGACATTGTTGTATTTTAAATATAGTTCATACATGTTTTTTAAGAAAGTATCAGCTTCATATTTCTTCATTATCATCACCAGCATTAATTTTTGATAGATCAATTTCTAGGGTATCAGATAAAATATCATCGTTTTGATTATTTTCTATATTTTTGTTTGATTCATTTTGCTCAATTTCAGAAGAAGGATAATTTGGATCTACAAAAAAAATATTATCATTTACATTTCCCATAATCTTTACCTCAATTATATAAGTTAATTTTATCATAATTTCAAAATAAAAGTAACCCTTTCGAGTTACTTTGTCTAATAAATACTTTATTTATATTTATTTTGTTTTTTAAAATTTAATAATTTAAAAAATTATCTTGTTCTTGTATATGGTTTTTCTTCATCGTAGTAAGTTACTGTTCCGTCTTCATCAATTAAAGTTGCTGCAATTTCTTTTGCTTTTTCATGTGAATCTTTACCATCTACAACTAAAACTTGAGTATGCGTAGAATCAAATATTAACGTATCTCCAGTTGAAGAATCTATTGTTTGTCATTTACCATCTTTATCTACATCGCCTTTTATATCTAACACTATAGTATTTCCATCTTCACATAATATCTCTTCTTTAGTTATTTTATTTTTTCATCTAATATTCTCCCACCCACTTTTGGGGTCTTGTCCCTTTTAACAAGTGTCTAGATTATAGCACTTTTCTAAGAAAATGTTGAATTTTTAAAATAGAGCAATAAATGATTACTATAGATTGTAAAAATTAGAAAAAGCAGATATTCAATCAGCTCTTTCTATATAAGACGAGGCTGATTTAGGAATATCTGCTTTTTACAACAATAATATAATAAAATTCTAAAAAAATGTCAAATTTTTTATCATTAATTACAAATCACCATCATAAAAATATATTTTCATTGCATTTTCAGAATATTTTGGTTTTGATACATCTATATTCATAACTTTTCCAATATAATAGATAATAAATTGTGAAGCTATTAACAAATCAAATTCAGCCAATATTCCATCATAGTTACTTTCTATTATAGTATTATTGTTACCTAGATATTTTAATAATTCTTTTTCATACTTTGTTGTTGTTTTTTGCTTAAAATATATTGAACAAGTATTATTTAAATTTTCATAATTGATAAATCTTCCATGTGAGAAATTCTTTTTTTCATGAATTATACAATTAAATACACCAGATTCTATAATTTTACTTTCTAAATCATAACAAGCAGTATCAGTATAGTCACCTCGAAATAAATTTAAAATTTTATGATTTTCTATCTTCTTTAGAAAATCATTATTAATTATATTTTCTAGTTTTTGCTTCCAATTATTAATTGAGTCTTTAATAAATTTTTCAATATCAACATTACTATTGGTTTTTTCAAGATAATGTTTTAAAAATATTGCTGCAGGAGCAACTGCACCTTCAAATGATAAAAATCCTCTTTCTTTTCCTTTATTGGATGATGTTCTATAACTTAAGATATTCTTTTTTAAAATTCCTGTTTTTAATACAATATTTTGTAATTCACCTTTAGTGATAATATATAAATCTTTCTTATTAAAATTTTTAACACTTGTAATAATGTCATTTGTTGTACCAGAGTATGAAAATAATAATACTTTATTTATATTACTATTATTGCGATATAGAACATCTCTTGGGTACAACGAATATGTATTACATCCATATATTAAATTTGTAATCTTTGCTGCAAAATATGCTCCTGCATATGAGCCACCAGTTCCAATAAACAAACAATTATTATTTTTATTAAAAACTATATTATCTATTTTATTACTTGCGGTTGAATTAATGGCATTAATAAGCCTTGCTTCAAGATTATTCATATTTATATTACAACGTTTTATTTTTTTTCGTTCATTATATATAAAATCATCACAAGTACATTTCCCATCAATTTGTTTAACCTTAAACAATGAATTAATATGTCCTCTTGCTCCCATTTTAGAAACAACTTTTGTTGTGAGCTTGGTTGAATTTTCATACCATTTTTCAAACATATCTGAATTATAAACAAAGTCACTTTTTATCCAATCATTTATTATACTTGAAATAAATGCGTCACCAGCACCAGTTGAATCAACAATATTGCCTTTACTTTTTAATTTGAAATTATATTCTATTCCTTTTCTTAAAAAAGTTGCTCCTTTCTCACCACGTGTGATAGTCATAAAATTGGGCTTTAATGTATTATATAAATCTGTGTCGTTATTTAATTTTAATCTATTTATCAAATATTTTGATACACGTTCGTTAAAATTAATAATTTCAAATTTATTGCTTAGTTTATCGATTATTTCTTTATTAGATAAACTTTCTAGTTCAAAATATTGACCTAAATCAATTATTTTTTTATTATCGGTTTCATCAATTAATATTTGATTTTTATTATTTAAATTATCAAATATTAAAATATCTTCATCAGTAATATTATTTTTAATTTCATCAATATTTATTAAACTGTTTTCATACCATTTTTTATTATTACAAAAAGGACATCTTTTTTTGGAAGTAAATGTCAATTTACCTTCATTATCAAAATATGATACATGAAAACATCTTGTTCTAACTTCATCTAAAATTACAATATTCTTGATATCGACATTTAATTTTTCGAGGCTTTTAATTGCTATTTTCCCTTGGATATCATTACCACATACTCCAAAAACTGCAGTATTAATGCCCATTTTAGCCGAATTGGCAATAATATTGTGTGAAGTCATCCCGCCATTAATTCCTAAAAGTTTTCCATTTTTATAATAATAATCAATTACTAAATCACCAATACTAACTACTCTCATTTTACTATACTCCTTCTATATTCTCCAACTTCACTATTCTCATTATAATCATGATTTTTTATTAAACACTCTATTATCTTTTTTCGATTCAAATCAAATACGCCTAGAGAATCAGTATAATCAATTTTTCTATAGTTAATCACCTCTGTTATTAAATATTATACCAAAAATATCTTTGATTTTTGTAGTAATTTTTATATATATTCCTAAATATGAAAGTAAAAATTACTCTAAAATTTTTGGCATGAAAAAAGTCCTGATATATCGGACGTTTTTATAGATTACTTTGGTGTTATATAATAAAATTTAATAATTTTAATTTATTATTTTCTCAACACCTTTTCTAAAAATATTTTATTTTCAAAAGTTCCCCTTTTTACTCCTTTTTCTTGTGCAATAGCAATAATTTCTTCTAATGTTGCATTTTCTAATTTAGCTAAATATTTTATTATTTCTAACATATCTGCTAATTCTTCTATTCTATCTTTTCCGGTTGCACTTAAAACTTCTTGATATTCCTCATTTAATTTCTTTTCTAATTCAATTTTATATTCATCATCTGTTAGAACTCTAGTAATTGCTTTTTCTCCATTAGATTTAATTATTTCAGGTATTTTATCCCTTACTAATTTGTTATATATTTGTTCCATAGTTACCTCTTTTCTCTATATTGACAAATATTCATTTAGTTTCAATTAAATATTTATCAATATTTTCTAATTCCTTTATTCCATTATTATTTTTTATGGCATCTGTATGAACTAAATAATTTGTTTTAGCTAAAACTCTATTAGCATGCTATTCAATTTTTCTTGTTATGCTTCATTATTTTTTAATCTGTAAAATTCTTTAATCAGATATAATTTAAAAGCAGGACTTAACCAACTAGCAAATTCAAATGCTATATCAGGATGAGCAAATGTTCCTTTATTACTCATCCAATGAATTATAACATTAGCTGGATTTTCAGGATTAGAATATTTTGCTAAATCAGTTAATGATAAATAATCAGTATCGCCAATTCTTAAAATACCTATTTTATTGTCATTAACATTTATTTCTGTTTTAATTAACTCTTTATTCATATTTTCCCCATTAATTACTAAAATCATTTTATCATAAATTATTGAATAATAAAACTCGAACTTATTAAATAATTTATAAAAAAATGTGCTTGTTAATGTGTTTAAGTTATATAAAAATTAATAAAACCCTTATAAAATAAGGGCATTAATTACTAAATGGTGGCTCCAGCGGGAATCGAACCAGCGACACACGGATTTTCAGTCCGTTGCTCTGCCAACTGAGCTATGAAGCCATATGGCGGTTCCGACGGGCTTTGAACCCGCGATCTTCTGCGTGACAGGCAGACGTGATAGACCACTACACCACGGAACCATGGTTGCGGGAAAAGGATTTGAACCTATGACCTTTGGGTTATGAGCCCAACGAGCTACCAGACTGCTCTATCCCGCGATATATATAAATGGCGGAGGAAAAGGGATTCGAACCCCTGCGCCGTCGCCGACCTCCCGGTTTTCAAGACCGGTCCCTTCAACCAGACTTGGGT
>CANQOV010000004.1 GCA_947625575.1 uncultured Bacilli bacterium
ACAAAATTTATAAATTACAAGAAGTTGTTAATACTATTTGATTATTCTTTTGTTGCACTTGACTTTTTAATTAATAAGAAACTAGTCCATTTCTACTTCTTTTTCTAAGTAAATATTAATTAATTTATCAATTAATTGTTTATCCTTAACACCACAAATATAAGTCTTATCCTTATCTTTCATCTGTTTAAGTATTGAAAACTTATTACCATCAACAGATATAGCATATAAATAATCTTCATTTTGATAATTTATTGTGTCCATAACAACAAAATCAGTAGAATCAATTGTTATAACTTCATCAACCATTTTTTCTTCCATCATTAAGACCCTCACTTTCTTTCAAACCTGAAGATAGAGTATTTTCATTTGCTGTTTCACTACCTAAATAACTATGAGTAAACCAATAAAATGTCCACTCGATATGATTTTCCTCGGCATATTTTTTTGATGATTCTAATTGATCAAAATAGAAACTTTCATAACTTTTTACACTCTCTTGATTAAAATCATATAGTCGTTTTGCTCCAATAGTAATACTAACACATGCTGCCACTATTAAAGCTGTTTTCTTTAACTTATCTTTTAAATCAAGCGAACTTCTTCTAACCAGCATCTCTTGCACAGGTGGACAAACATATTGATATTGCTTATCTAATTCAATATGTCTTAAAATTTCACTCATTTTATGTTTTCTAGTTAATTCCCATGTATCATCTTGCTCATCTTTTATAACTTGGCCGTCGTTTTCTTTAGAAACTGGTTGTTCTACTTCACCTCCAAAATATTTAATAGCCTCATTAAGATAACTTTCTTTTGCTTCCTTAGCATGAAGATTAACCAAATCCATTACTTCTAAATCTTTATCATCGTTCACTTCTATCACCTACTATAATTTTAAACTACCACCAAAACAAAGTCAATAATCACTAATAATATTTTCCAAACAAATTACATATCTTTATAATGAACAAAGAAAGGAATGATAAAATATGGATACATTAAAAGTATCAACAAAATCTAATCCAAATTCAGTTGCAGGAGCAATAACAAATGTCTTCAAAGATAAAGGAACAGTAGAAATCCAAGCAATTGGTGCTGGAGCCTTAAACCAGGCTATCAAAGCTATAGCAATAGCAAGAGGTTTTATTGCTCCAACTGGTAAAAACTTAGTTTGTATACCAGCATTTACAGACATAATAATTGATGGCGAAGAAAAAACCGCTATTAAATTAATAATTGAAGCTTCCTAAGCTTCTTTTTTTATAAAAATGCATATAATTAATTAGGTGATCATATGTCAATTGAAAATTTTAAATCATTTGTAAGAACAAAACCTAAATTATTGGATTTCATAAATAATAAAACAATGACTTGGCAAGACTTTTATAATATGTATGAATTATATGGAGAAAATAGTGAAATATGGCAAAAATATCTAACCCAAGAAACACCAAAAAAAGCCATAAATTTTAAAGATATCATCTCCTCTTTTCAAAACATGAACATGAACGATATCCAAAAAGGAATAAACTCTCTTCAAAAAGGAATAAACTATGTTAAAGAACTAGTAGATAATAAAAGTACAACCACTCCAAAAACAAACTATGAGCCAAGACAAATATATAAATATTTTGATGACTAATGCAAGTATTTATCCAATATAAAATAAAACAAAATCCAATATATAGACAATTTTTAAATGAAAATTCTTACTGGTACAAATATTTAAATAGAAATCCTCTTTATTTTAAAGATTTTGAAAAAGATTTAAAGAAAAAATATCGTTTAACTACCGAAGATAGACTAAATAAAATGGCAGATAGTCTAGATACTATTTCAAAAATAATGAGTATTTTAAATTAAAAAAATATAAAGATTTATAAAATCTCTATATTTTCATCATTTTTAGTATTTGTTTTAGGAATCTGATAATTAGTAATATCATCTTTCTTTGTATAATCTTTACTATATGCTTCATGAACTTCATCAGTAAAGTTCAAATCTATATTTTCTAAAGGTCTAGTACCACCATAAACAGTTCTAGTAGCCTCAAGTTCTGGATTGTACGTAGGCTTAAAATCATCAATTTCTTCTTCATAAGTAGGCATCTTTAAATACTCATCTTCAGTTAAAACTGTATTAACATCATCATCAATATATGAAGGTGTATCAACAAGTATTTCACTAAATGTATCATCTTTAGCTTCTTCTTCCACAAATTTTAAATTTTCGATTTTTTCTTTTGGAACATCTTCTTCAACCAAAACTTCATTAATAGTTACTTCTTCTTTTTCTTCAATATTTTTAGTAATTTCACTAGCGATAGCTGTATCATTAGGAATAGTTGTATCACTAGCAATAACTGTATCATTAGAAACAACCGTATCACTAGAATTACCTTCATCCATAGATGTATCTTCTTTAGTAGGACTATCTTCTACTAAAGGTGTCTTTTCTACCCTAGAAACATCCTCACCATTAGAAGAATCTTCTTTTACTTCACTTACTTTTTCTAAAACTGGCCTTTCCATAACTTCATCTTTTAAAGTTATGTCTTCTGCTATTGTATCATCTACATCATCTTCATCTTCTGATTTATATGCGATAATACCAACAACCAAAGCAATAATAAGTAAGACAAAACCAATCAATATTAATATCCCAGGAAATTCAAATAACATACTAATATTCACAGTAACACTCCCTTATCCTAACAATATAATATCAAAAAAACAAAATTATTGCAACATTAATTTAAACAGTTTTACTATTCTTTACTTTCTTTAAAATTATATATTTACAACCATAACTACAATAATTACTAATATAATCATCTATCAATTTAAAATCATTAATCTTTCGAAAATTCTTATTATCTTCATCATTAAATCCCTTTAATCTAAACTTATTATAAGATTGATCTATTAAAATATAATCAAAATCCTTATAATAATCCGTAACCTTTTCTTTTAACAACTCATAATCAAAAATATTACTCTCATCTTTTAAAATTATATATTTTTCATCATTAAATAAATATTCCATTACTTATCACCTATAAATATCTTAACACAATCTAATTAATTTAGTAAAGATGGCACTCCCAAAGAATAACCACCATAATAATCTGGTACTTTACCACTTACAATCTTATAAGAAAAAGGTATCTTATTTATAACATTTATCTCTTTACTAATAATGGGTAAAACAACTTTTTGTTTAACTTCTACGTAAATAGATAACTCAATTAATGAATTATTAATACCATAATCTTTTACATCACTAATCATTTTTGTATTAACTTTTCCAACACTTTGTATTTTAACTTTTATCTTTGGTCCATAATTATTAATAATAGGATTATTAAATAAAGAAAGAATTGGTACTTCAATATTACTATCGCTATCTTCCAAAGTATTTAAAGCACTTTGAATATTATCCGTAACATCTTTTAAAATAACATTAACTGCTAAAGAATTATAATCAATCATTAAAACATTACCATTTTTATCAAAAGTAACATCATATAAAGACATATCTTGAAACTTTTCTAATAGATTATTTGTTGTAGCGTCATTAATAATATTAGTAACTAATCTTTCTGTTTCTATTAAAGCATAAGACATATATAAATTACTAGCTCTTTTAGTAACCCCAAACAATAATTGTATAGTAAAAATAGCTATTGTTAAAACAAATAGCTTTTTTATTTTTTTACTTCTTTTATTGTTTTTAAGATGCATTTTACTCATAGTAAATTATATTAAAAAATATGAATAAAATTCTTACTTACTCTCTACTAAAGTACCAACATACTCTCTTTTCAAAAACTTACTTAATGCCTTGCTATCTTTATTAGAGTATAAATATAATGGTATCTTATGTTTATATAGCATACTAATAGCTTCAAAATCCATAACACCCATTGAATCAATTCCATTTTTTATCTGCAAATTAATTAAATCTTCATGAGTCATCTTATCAAATTTTTTAGCACTGCCCTTATTTGGATCTCCATCATAAATTCCGTCAATATTTTTAGCCATTAAAATCATATCGCAAGATAATTCAATAGCTTTCTCAATAGTTACCATATCCGTAGTAAAATTAGGTGTTGCAATACCTCCAGATAAAACTATAACACTACTAGTTATATCTTGTTTTACTTTCTCATAATTAAACTTCTCCACTATCCCGGGTATTTCTACCATAGAATAAGAAACACTTTTAATTCCATGATTATTTAAATAATTAGTAACTGCAAGAGCATTAATAACTGTAGAAAGCATACCCATATAATCTAAAGTTGCTTTATCTAAATTCACTTTATTTCTTCCTCGAAAGAAATTACCTCCCCCTAAAACAAGTACAACTTGATTATTACACTCTACAAGCTTCTTAACATCACCAAAAACACTATCAAGCATTTTATCACTTATATTACTAGTTTCATCTTTTAAAGACTCACCACTTATTTTCATTATAATTCTCATATTTCACCCAAAAAAATTCAAGAATAAATCTTGAATTATCTATAATTTTCACTCTTAACTTCCATATAACTTCTAGGATGATTACAAACAGGACATACATCTAAAGCATCTTTTCCAACATATACATGTCCACAATTTCTACAAATCCAAATCTTATCTTCATCTTTATGGAACACTTTATCATTTTTGACATTTTCTAACAAAGTTAAATATCTTTCTTCATGTTCTTTTTCAATCTTACCTACTTCTTCAAATAAATAAGCAATCTTATCAAATCCCTCTTCTTTAGCAACCTTTGCAAACTCAGCATACATAGTAGTCCACTCATAGTTTTCTCCACTTGCAGCATCACTAAGATTATCTAAAGTAGATAAAATATCCCCTCCATTTAATTGTTTAAACCATAATTTTGCATGTTCCTTTTCATTATTAGCAGTTTCTTCAAAAATAGCTGCTATCTCTTCATAACCATCTTTTTTAGCTTTTGAGGCATAATAAGTATATTTATTTCTAGCCTGTGATTCTCCTGCAAAAGCAGTCATTAAATTTTGTTCTGTTCTACTTCCTTTTAATTCCATATCATACACTCCTATTCTTATCTAGAGAACAACTCTCTAAAAATATTCTATCATTTATTTAAAACTCATGCAATTATTTTTTATTTATTTTCCAAATCTACAAAATCACTTAAAATATAATTAGAAACATATAAATATTTCTTAGGAATATAAAAATAATTTTTATTTTCTTTCAAATACCTAACATCAAAAACTTCTTTAATATTCTTCCCATATTTATCATAAAAAACTTTTTTAGAAATCCCCCTTATCTTTCTTAAAGACAAAATCATCTCATTTTCCATAAGTTCATTTAAAGAAAGTCTTTCATCAAAAGAAACATATTCTCCATTTAAATACTTTTTCATACTTCTTGTATTAGTATATCTATAATTATTATCAATAAACCCTGAAGAAGACAAACCAAATCCATAATACATATTATTATTCCAATAAGTAAGATTATGTCTTGATTGATAACCCTTTTTACAAAAATTACTTATTTCATATTGAATATAACCATTACAAGATAATACCTTTCTTATATAATCATACATCTTTCTATTTAAATCACTACTAGATTCTACATAATTATTTATCTTTAAAATAGTTTTATCTTCAATAATCAAAGAATAAATAGAAATATGCTTAACATCTAACTTTAAAAAACAATCTAAATCTTTCTTTAAATCTAAAAATGTTTCATTATTCGAGCCAAATATCAAGTCAATATTAATATTATCAAAATATTCTTTAGCTAAATTTATTTTTTTAAAAGAAGGTATTTCTTTTCTTCCAATATTATCTAATATCTTTTTTTGAAAAGACTCTACCCCAATACTTAAACGATTTACCCCATTATCTTTAAGTATTTGTAATAATCTTTTATTTAAATTAGAAATATTGCACTCAAAAGTAAATTCAATATCCTTATCTAAACGAAATATCTTTATAATATCAAATAATTTCTTAAGTTGTTTACTATTAAGACAAGATGGACTTCCTCCTCCAACATAAACTGTTTTAATTAATTCATTTTTATAACGAGTTTTTACCTCTTTTTCTAAAATAGCTAAATATCTATCCACTAAAGAATCATTATAAAACAATTTACAAAAATCACAATAAGCACAAATATTTTTACAAAAAGGTATATGAATATATACACTTTTTATTTTATCTAGCACCATGATTATAATTCTTTCTATCGCTGATAGTTCTTTTTCCTATAGTATTATTATAACTAAAAATATACTTTAACATCTTAAGTTGTTCTTCATTTGCACACTTAATAAGTCTATCATATAAAGAACTTTTTGGTATTCCGTACTCTTTTTCTAACTCTCTTAAAGATTGATAACTAAAATCTTCATAATGCTGTTGATTATTGTATAACTGTTCCAACTTTTCCAAAATCTCTTTGGCAACAGAATCATAACTAGATGTCCTCTTACCCTTAATACCCATACCATATCTTGTTTTAGCTATAGAATCAATCTTTTCTCTTACTTCACTATATTTAACAGGATCACTTTCTTTTAAGGCCTGTAATCTTTTTTGAATAGTACTTTTACTAATATTTAAACTATTTGCAACTTCCAAAAGAGTCATATTTCCATTTAATATAGCTTCTACAATAACTTTAGTTTTGTTATCCATACCTACCTCACTAATCTTCTACTTTTAAAATACTTAAAAATGCTTCTTGTGGCAACTCTACATTACCAATCATCTTCATCTTCTTTTTACCCTCTTTTTGCTTCTCTAAAAGCTTTCTTTTTCTAGAAACATCTCCACCATAACACTTAGCCAACACATCTTTTCTCATCGCTTTAACCGTTTCTCTTGCTATAACTTTACTAGATATTGCTGCTTGAATTGGCACTTCAAATAACTGTCTTGGTATAATCTCTTTTAAAACTTCACAGATCACTCTTCCTCTTTGATAAGCAAAATCTTTATGAACAATAATACTTAAAGCATCAACAACTTCTCCATTAATTAAGATATCTAACTTTTCCAAATTACTAGTTTTATAACCAATCATCTCATAATCAAAAGAAGCATACCCTTTAGTAAGACTCTTTAACTTATTAAAAAAGTCATAAACCACTTCTGATAAAGGTAATTCATATAATATATTTACCCTAAGACTATCAATATAACTTAATCCTAGATAAATACCTCTTTTATTTTGACATAATTCCATAACTTGACCAATATAATCTTTTGGTGTAAAAATACTAGCTTTAATATATGGCTCTTCCATTAACTTAATCTTTCCTTTATCAGGCATTTTACTAGGAGAAGAAAGAAAAATAACTTGATTGTCAGTTTGTGTTATCTTATATATTACCGATGGTGAAGTTGCAATCACATCTATATTAAACTCTCTTTCTAGACGTTCTTTTGTAATATCCATATGTAATAATCCTAAAAAACCACATCTAAATCCAAAACCCAAAGCTTTAGATACTTCAGGTGTATACTTAAGTGAAGCATCATTTAAAGTCAATTTTTCCAAGGCTTCTTTTAAATCTTCATACTTCGTAGATTCCATAGGATATAACCCTGAATAAACAAATGGTTTAACCTCTTTATAACCAGGAAGTGCTTCTTTAGCAGGTTTATCTTTAAGAGTAATTGTATCTCCTACTTTTACATCTTGAATACTTTTAATACTAGCAGTAACAAATCCAACTTCTCCAGCACCCAAGCAATCAGTTAAAACTTCATATGGTGTATGTTTTCCAACGTTAATAACTTCATAACAAGCTTTAGTTTCCATCATCATAATAGTATCTTTTGGCTTAATTGATCCTGATTTAACCCTAACTTGCACCACTACACCACGATAAGCATCAAAATAAGAATCAAAAATAAGAGCTTTAGTAACATCTTCATCTACTACAGGACTAGGTATTTTTTCTACTACACTATCTAAAAGTTTATCAATACCAGTTCCCTCTTTAGCACTACATAAAATAATTTCTTCTTTTTTAAATCCTAAATTATCTTCAATTTCTTTAATAACTCTATCTACATCAGCATTAGGTAAATCAATCTTATTAATAACAGGAATAATCTCTAAATTATTATCAATTGCCAAATATAAATTAGCTAAAGTTTGAGCTTCAATTCCTTGAGTTGCATCAATTAATAAAATAGCACCCTCACAAGCCGCTAAAGACCTACTAACTTCATAAGTAAAATCAACATGACCAGGAGTATCTATTAAATTAAATAAATAATCTATTCCATGATAATTATATTTTAAAGAAACAGCATTAAGTTTAATTGTTATGCCTCTTTCTCTTTCAATATCCATAGAATCTAATAATTGATCTTTCATCTCTCGCTTAGAAATAGCATTGCATCGTTCTAATATTCTATCTGCAATTGTACTTTTTCCATGATCAATATGTGCAATTATGCAAAAATTTCTAATATGCTGTGTATCCATTAATATCACCATTTAAATTTTATCATATTTTTTAAGCATTTAAAAGAATATAAAAAAAGAACTCTAATCTAAATTAAAGATCTCCAAGTTCTCTTACTTTATAATCTTCTTCATTGACACACCAGTGCATTGGTGAAAAAAATTTATTTCCTCCCTCAACATAAGTAACTGCACCTTCTATATCAACAGAACTAGCTCTATATTGTAAATAATTATGAATCGAGCCAAAACAGAAACAATCAATAATTGCTAAAGTATTAGGTAAATATAATTTATCTTCAATTGAAGAAGAAACAAAATTCAAATAATGCCTACTATTAAAATCAATAAATTGATTAGGTCTAACAACTTGAGAATATAAGTCAGTTCCGCAGCCCCAACCCATTACTCTATTAGTATCACTAACCCAAACACTATCATGTATTCTGTTATATAAAACACTAGCAACAGCATAAGCATCAGTATAACTATTATATTTAGCTTCAGACAAAATACCAGAAATAATAACATTTAACTCATCATAAGTAAGATTATATTTTTCCATAATATACTCTATTCTTTCTTCATAAGTAAGCATACTAGGATCTTTACTAGTAATTTTAATAAACGTATTAGCTTCTTGATTTATATCACATGGTAAAACATCACAAACTGGTTTAGGAGCATTTATTAAAAATTCACTATTTTCTCGATAAATAAAACCAACATTAGTACTATCATCACGAACATAAGAATACCAATTTTCACAAAAAGCATCATTTTTTATTGCTTTATACTTATTATCTTCCCAATTTTTTGACATATCCCAAAGATAACATTTATTCTTATATTCCAAAGCATTAACCCGAAAAGATAAAAGAAAAAGAATAGTAACAGAAAAAACACTAATATCTTTTCCATGCATAGAAATAAATTGTTTTAACAAAACCAATAATTTTTTATCATGAATATTTTCTATAATATGTTTAAAACTGTTTTTATTCATAAAACTATTCTTCTCCTTTCGACAAAATCTTTACTAGATTACCACACAAGACTCTTTTTGTCAACCAAAAAAACACATATTTATTACCAAATATGTCAAAAATAAAACCCTTATAAAATAAGGGTATTAATTACTAATGGTGTCCTGCTAGGGACTCGAACCCTAGACCCACTGATTAAGAGTCAGTTGCTCTACCAACTGAGCTAGCAAGACAAATTAAATTGCTATTTAATTATAACATATTTAAATAAAATTGCAATATTTTTAAAAATACTTTTAATTCGACATATTTTTCTTCTAACTACGTTGATAATAAAAATGGTGATAATATGAAAGAGTTATATATATTTAATTTAAAAAAAGAATTTGCAAGATTATATCAAGATAAACCAAGTGAATTATTCTATATTTTTAACAGAATTTATTATATGAAAGAAATAGATAAAAACTATGGTTATAATTTATTTGAACAAATAAGTAATTTCTATGATAAAGACTTAGTAAATAGATTCTTATCTTATAGATATAAAGATAAAATGATGTATTCTTGCATAGACAACGAACATATAATAAATGATTTATATCTAAATGAAATAACTATATTAAAAGTAAAACCCTCAAATATTAGAATTGAAACAAATGTAGAATATCCAAGTTTCTTAAAAGAATTAAAGTATTTTCAAGGAAATCTATTTGTATGTAATTTTAAAGAACAGGAATACTTTTTCTTAAAAAATATAAAAAATAAAGTAAATAATTAATAAATTACTTGTTAAAACAATATAATTTTAATACAATATATTTGGAGGTAATTTATGGGACATGATATTTTAATGGTAGTAGTAGGACTTGTTATAGGTTTAGTAATTGGATTTTTCTTAGCAAGATATTTTATGAAAAAATATATGAAAAAAAATCCACCAATAAATGAAAATATGATTAAAGCATTAATGAGTGGTATGGGAAGAACACCAACTCAAAAGCAAGTAAATCAAATGATGAAAAACATGAATAAATATATGTAAAATAAAAGAAGCTCAAATTAAGCTTCTTTTTTAGTTACTTTTTTAGGTTTTCTACTAGTAGTAGTTTTTTTACTAGAAGTAGCTTTTTTAGTAGAAGTTACTTTTCTACTAGAAGTTGTTTTCTTAGTCTTTGTAGAGCTAACATCTTCTTCATGTTCTAAAACCATATTTTCTAGCATCTCACTTTTTTTGTTAGAAGTAACTACCGCTTTGATAATATAGGCAAAACATAAAGAATAAATAACTGTAGAGAAAATATTCAAAACATACTCTCCTACTGTTAAATCCACCAAAGTTTTGAAACTAACCATATTAAAATTAGCTAAAACTACAAATAAGATACTATGAATAGTAACAGCAATCACACTAGAAACCAAGAAATTTAAACTTTTGTTTTTCTCAAGGTAATAATATACTTTTATATTTACTATCTGACTTACAAAGAAACCAACAATAAAAGCAAAAACACCTTGGAAAGTAAATCCTAACCCCATTAAATCACTATTATTATTTCCGCTAATAGGTAGTAAAGATGTCAAACCAATAAGTACTGAGCAAAAAATAAGTGAAAATACTGCAAACACTAAAAGATTAAACAGTTTTTCTTTACCATATCTTTCTGTATAAAGTGTAGATAAAAAATAAGTCATTGGAAATATTAATACACTAGCAGTACTAACGATTGAGCCAATGTGTATGCTCCTAGTAGTTAAAGCAAAAGAAGTAACAAAACAAATTACAAAACAAATTATAACAAAAATATAATAATAATTATTCTCTTTTCTCATTTCAGTCCTCCTATTATAAATTATAACTTCTTTTTTCTATTAACACAAGAAATTTTAAAATAAAATATCATAAAAAAATATTGCGGTTGACACGCAATATTTTAATTATTATTTAAATCATCTTGTAGTAGTTGTTGAAACATTGGTATAACTTGAACTAATATATTCTCATCAACTACTCTATCCAAAGTTCCAGTAGAATAATCAGCAACTAATATTTCATATTCTTCTGTTGGAGTTTCTTCATCATTTTTTAATCCAACACAATATAAATATTCAGACCCCTCATATTTTAATGCTGCTAAAACCAAAACTTTTTCGTTAGTATCAAAAGTAATTATATCATTTTTCTTAAAACTCATAACCTATTCCCTTTCTATTCTAATTTGCTTTTATTGTTTATATCCTTTATAAACTTCTTTACCTGCTAATCCGATACCTAATGCCTTTAAAAGTTCTGGATTAGTAGTAGCAACTAACATAGATCCTAATACAGCCAAACCAGCCGCTATAGTAGCAGCACTAATTTTTACAGCATTTTTAATACTAACCACACCACGTTTTACAGATTTTTTAACTTTAGATTCTTCTTTCTTTCCAAGAAAGTCATCACGAACAGGATCTTCACTAGAAATATTACCACTTTCGCCTTCTGCTTGATTAACAGTTTCTCCTAAAACAGGTTGTTTGTCAATATCCTCTTGATTAGTAACATCTCCATTACTAGGTTGTTCTTTTATTTCTTCGGAAGCATTTAATACAGATTTAATAGAATCATCAAAATCTTCAACTGGCAATACAGGAGTAATAACAGGACTAGTCATTTCTTTAGGTTGTTCTTCATCACTTGGTACAGGCTCAGTAGCACCTAAAAAATTTTCAACTGGTGATACAGGTGTGATAACAGGGTTGTCATGAACAACAGGTTTGTCTTCACTAACAGGTGACTTTACTACACTACCATTAATACTTCTATCATAATCAGCTAAAGATGTATATTTAACTTCTTTTAATTTGCTAGCATATTCTTCTTTTTTCAATTCTAATTCGTTTATATATCTTTGTTTATCTTCTGCTTCTTTAACAAAATTACGTTTCTTTAACTCTTCCAAAGATAAATATTCTTTCTTTAATTGACCATTAATAAATGTTATATTAGATTTTAATTTTCTAATCTCATCATTTTGTAAAGAAGAAACCAATGATAACTCAAAACTCTCTTTATCGTTATTTGCTTCTTCCCTTTCAACTTCTAATTCTTTTTGTAGACTTCCTAAATTATCTCTAAAAGTCTTCATTTCAGCTTTAATAGAAGTAAGTTGTCTTCTTTCTTGTGGTGTTAATTTTCTTTCATTAGCAGTTTTTTCTAACTCATACATCTCATCTAAATCTCTTTTAAGCATCTCTTGATAATAATCAATCCAATACTCCATATCAGAAATATAAGCTTCAACTTCCTCTAATCTTTTCTTTACAATTGCTGGCTCTTCCATTTCTTTAAAAGCTCCAGCACCATATCTTGATTCAATATAATGTTGTAACTCTAAATACTCTTTCTTTGCATCTTCACTCAATACATCAAAATTTCTAACCCTAACAAGATCATCCAAAGGTTTAAACAATTCAAGAACTTGTTCTTTTTTCATGCTTTCATATTTTTTAACATCTTCATAATTCATAAAAACTCCACTCCTTTTTATGCCAACATATTATAACACTTTCTTTTAAAAAATGCAAGTAATATTATCAATGTAATTATAACATTAATATTTTTGTTTGCAAACTATTTTTTTCCATTTTTTATTTAATTTTCCATAAACTTGAATTGATTACAAAATTTTCAAATCTACTTAAATTATACTATTGACATCACAAAAGTAAATAAAAATTACTATAAAATTTATCGAAAATTTTATAAATAATAAGATAAATAAAATTAAAAAATTATTAAATTTTGATAAAAATTTATAAACTTTAACACAAACTATACGCAAATTTCAAACATTTATTGAATTCTGATTAATTATAAGTTATATTCAAATTATAAGAATATAAAGCGGTTAACTAATAAATATAATAAAAGTGAGGTAAAATATGGATTACAAAACCGCAATAAATGAGTTTATAAAAAGAAGAGAATATCTTAATAATCAAAATTTGGAGGGAATAGTATTATATGGATCATATAATACGTGATTTGCCACTAAAAATTCTGATATCGATCTACAAATAATTTTTAATAACGAAACAAATAATCAATTTCGTGGAGCTGAAATGATTGAGAATTTTAGAATAGAATATTTTGAAAAACCTTTGGAAGACTATTATAAAAAACTAGTTTATGATTTTAATCATCAAAGCAATGTATTATTATCAATGATAGGCTATGGAACTATGATAATTGATAAAAACGGGAATATAAAATTACTAAAAGAAAAGATAAAGGAAGTTTATAGTAATCCATTACCTAAATTAGATGAAGATACTATTATCGAGCAATTATCTATATTAAGTAATAGAATACATAACTTACAAGTATTAGCTGATAATAACGACCCTTATTTTAATCATTTATATCATTTACCATAGAAAAAATCAAAAAAAATTTTTAAAATTAATCCACCTCAAGAATTTATTAACATTTTCATTGCTAGCCTAAATGAACAATTAGCCCCACAACAAAAAATGCAGATAATTACTCAAAAAATGAAGTCTCATTTGACAATAATAACCATCACATTAATATTAGAAAAAGAAGCTATTGAGAAAATAATTTTCCTCAATAGCTTCTTTTATTGATGTAAATATTTTTTTACAAATTTTCTATATTTACATTTTTTTCTACAACAACATATACATCTTACTATTTAAAATCTGATAATTTATATCCTAATTTACTAAGTTCCTTATACACTCTACTAATTGGCATACCCAAGATATTATAAAAATCTCCATTTATTTTAGATATATAAATTGCTGATTTTCCTGCTATTGAATAACCACATCTTTCAAATATATATTGTTCATTTTCAATATACCAATCAATTTCTTCATCGGTTATCTCATCAAAATAAACTTCTGTTACCTCGTTTAGTGTAATTGATTTATTTTGATACAAGTCGATAATTGTTACTCCTGTAACTGCATAATTAACTCTTCCTGATAATTTTTTTAACATTTCCTTAGCCTGTGCTTTTGTCTTTGGTTTTTCTAATTTTTTGTCATCTATATAAATAATAGAATCTGCCGAAATTATAACACCCTCTTTTAACCCATTAGATACAGCCTGTGCTTTTTGTTTTGATAAATCCATAACATATTCAGTTGGGTCTGTTTTATCTGAGTGTTCTTCGATATTGCTCGGAATAACATCATAAATTAAACCTACTTTATCTAATATTTCTTTTCTAGTTCTAGAATTTGAAGCTAAAATTAATTTCATATTTTTCATCCTCTCGCTTGATACAATTATAACATAAATTCTAACAAATCGTTAATCAATTTATTACTTGACATTTTTTGATTTTTAAATTTTTTATAAAAACGTATTTTTTATTTAATTTATATCATTTACTGTATTATATTATTATAAAAATTAAACTCACTAATATTTTCTAAAATAATTTCCAATTCTTCACTATCATTATCTTCTAAAAAAGTTTCAATATCAAACATCAAATCTTTAATATTTTTATACTTTTTTATATCAAAACCATAAGATAACAATATTTTAACCTCTTCATCTGTTAAATATATTCCTCTATAATTCTTATGAAAAGAAAACTTTATCTTCTTTAACTCTTCCCAAAAATTATCCTCTTTATTCATATTTTCTTACTCTTACTATATCATCAAATGTAACTTGCTCGTTATCTTGATTATTTTTCTTATTTATATTAATTAAATTATCAAGTGGTAAAACCCCTACTTGAGATACAAACTTATTTTTTAAAATTTTTGCCATTTTTCTTACTTGTTCTAAAAATAAATTATATTCTTCTAATTTATAATAATCTTTATATTTATTAATAAAATTAATACCAGTGTAGTAATATTTTAAATGTTCATTATTAAGTAATTCTACTAAATTCTTATTAGATGTCTTAACCCCTCTTCTTGCTAAAACTTCTATAAGTTCACTTGAATTAAAACCATAAAATTCTTTAACAAAAATACCAATTATAACACCATAACTTATTTTTTCATTAAACATTTTAGGTAATTTTTCTTTTAATTCTTCTTTAGCAGTATTTATATTATCCATTAATTGTCCATTACTTAAATTATTAGTATTTATTAAACTTCTTGTAAGTACATCTTCAATTTTAGAAATACCACTAACGTTAATAAAATCTCTAAACGGAGTAATTCCCGTCTCTTGTTTAAATTTCATTTTAAGTTTTAAAGCAATTTGTCTTGCGTCAAACCTCAACATTTCCATATCTTCTTCATTTCCAATTTGAAAACTCTTTAAATTACCTAATTTATTAGCAAGTATCGTTAAAAAACTCAATCTATATATTAAATGTTTAGAATTCATAACTGAAACAGGACTACCACTATCATCTATATTTAAATATTTTTTTAAAGTACAAGATCTATGATCATAAAATCCTACATAATACTCTTTACACAATATAGAATACATCTTACATTTCTTTTTATTATAATCAACAATAAAACCTAACTTCTCAAGATTTTTAAACAATAACAACTCTTCTTTATGCATTAAATAAACAATTTCATTTCTTTTCATACTACACCTACCACTAAATCATATTATACCACATTAACATAAAAAATACAATTTTTATATGACTAGCAATCTATGTTATAATTGTAAAAGAGGAATAACATATGTATATAAAAATTAATAATAAAAAATTATATGTAGAAACCTGTTCTAATATCTACACCAAATTCAAAGGTTTTATGTTTACCAAAAATATTAATTATGGTAAAAGATTTAAAAGATGTAATAAAATACATACCTTTTTTATGAAAGATACAATTGATATATTTATGACAGATAAAAATAATAAAATTACCTTTATCCAGAACAATGTTAAAAAAAATAAAATTATCTTTGGCGAAGGTTATTACACCTATGAAATACCAAAAGGATTAGGAAAAAACTTAAAATTAAATGACTATATCGAAATAGAAAAATAAGAACAATTACTTCTTGTTCTTATTTTTTATTTTCTTACCATCTAATATATCATACGCTTCCAAAAGATTACCATTAAAAGCCTCAATTTTTTCTTTTTTAGCATTATGATAATTCATTGATATATTAATCAAATTTTCAATTAATTCGCTAGCTTTTTTCTTTTTATTAAGCCATATATAACAAGCTAAATCTCCAGGAATAGTATTTATTTCATTGATATATACTTTATTTGTTGCATCATCAAGTAAAAAATCAATTCTCACAACTCCCCTACAATCAATTAATTTAAATACTTTTATAGCAAAAGATTTAATATCATCAATTAATTCTTTAGAGAAAATCATTTTAGAGGAATCTTTTTTACTAAGATGTTTATTATATCCTTCAACATACTTTTCTTTGAAAGAATAAAACTCTCCCGATACATTAATTTCTTCAATATCAGATACTTCTTGTTTTTCCTGATCACCTAACACACTTATATTTACCTCTTTAGTATTAGGTACACACTCTTCAATTAAAACTTTCCTATCTAAAGAAACAGCAAGTTCAATAGCCTCCACTAATTTAGACTTATCACTAACTTTACTAATTCCAATACTTGAGCCTAAAGAAGCTGGTTTTACAAAAAGAGGATAACTGAACTCTTTAGTAATTTTATCAATTAATTTACGTTGTTTGCTCTTCCAGTCAACATCATAAAAATACATATATTTTGTTGTGGGTAAGTCATTAGCTTTTAACAAATCTTTAAACAAAACTTTGTCCATGCCAACAGCACTAGCTAAAACTCCACTTTGAGTATAATCTATCCCAATCATATTCAAATACCCTTGAATAGATCCATCTTCTAAATATGCTCCATGTCCAATAGGAAAAACAAAATCTAAAACATGTAAATTTCTTTTAAACAAACCCAACTTTTGTAAAACAATTCGATTACCATCTCTAATTAAAGCAACTTTTGTTGCATATCTTTTAACAAGAGCAATATCTCGATAATTGATAATATCTTTTAAATGTTGTCCACAATACCAATTATTTTCTTTATCTATATATATAGGAATCACATTATATTTATCTTGATCCATATTACTCATAATTTCAACTGCAGACAAAATACTTATCTCATGTTCAACACTTTTTCCTCCAAATATAACACCTATATTAGGACGCATAAAACCACCTTCCACATCAAATTATAACAAAAACTTTAAAAATTAATCAACAAATTTACCCAACTTAACATCTATTATGTAAAATGCTTTTAAAATCCTCTTCCTCCACCACCAATGGAGCCTCCTCCACCGCCACTAGAGAATCCTCCTCCAAAGCCACTTCCACTTGAATAATTAGAATTGGCTATCGTAGCATTGGAAATACTAACAGCTTTGCTAACACTATTAGATACTGTATGATAAATACTATTATTTATCAAATAATTAGCAAAATAAATATCTGAAATTGTTAAATCATTATTTTCAATATTCTTTAACTTGATTTTCATTGTTTTTTGTAACGACTCAGCAACACCAAGCACTGTTGCATACACCAAATATTTACTCCATAAAACAATTTCTGGCAATTGTTTTTCATCTAATCTACCAAAATCTAATAAAAACTTTTTAAAGGCCATCCACTTTTTATATTCTAAAGCACCATTTTTACTTCTTTTAGTAATCATTGATAAATAAATTACCGCAATAATAGATAGCATAACTATTAAAACGAAAAGGACAATATGATCTTCACATAATATAAATGAACTAATAAATGCTAAAATAACTAAAATAACAATTGATCCAACTGGTTTATTATTACCCTCATAAAAATCATATTTTAAAGAATCTTTTATTGATTTAGCTTGCCACTTTTGATAATGCGTTAAAAACTTTCTAGCAGTTTTTTCTTTACTACTATAATCTTTTAGACTACTTAAAGTAAACATCTCTCCATTTCCAACTTCAGTAAATAAAAAATTTAAAATTTCTTCTTCATAATCATTTAATACCACAAAAATATTTTTGCTTTTTCTTAAAATATAATCATTTTTCTTATCAGCAATCTTTTCTACAGTAATAACTTTTTTATCAATCAAATCTAATATACAAGATGAATACCCAACATTAGTAACATTTTTCTTTAACAAATACTCTAAAACTACAGGTCCATAATCATTAGGTATCTCTCTATAATATTCCATATCAAAACTAATTTTATGTTCTTTATCATATTTAAAATAAGCCCTAATAACTAAAACAATAATAACTAAAACATTAAAAACAAAAATTCCAATTTGAACAGTATCATAAAGTTTAGCTTTATCTCTTTGTCTATTAGCAATAGTTGCGTACTCTTCCTCTTCTTCTAAAACACTATCAAACACTTCATTTTGATCAGTCTTTTTAGCATCTTTAACCAAATCTTTATTAAAAAGCATTCTAACTTCTAAATTAGTATAACTATCTAATTCATCAATTGTAGCTTCAATATATGAAACATCACTTTTCTTCCTACTGACATTTCCATAAAGTGGTCCATGGACAAACACTCTTAAATCATTGTCAACAGAAGGAAGATTAATAACTACTTTTACATCTTCTAAAACATCTTCCATACCACTTGGAATCGCATTAAAATATAACTCAGCAACATCACTATGCACTAAAACCATATCATTAAAAGTATAACATAAAGCATATCCTACTTCTTCATAATTAGCTTTGTTATACATCCTAATAACTACATTATCTCCATTATTATAAATAAAATATTTATAACTATCTCCATTTGTAGCATTATTATCTAATTTATATTCTCTACCCAATTTCAAAGTATCAAAATCATAGTCATAAACTCTAATATTTGAAAGACTTGAAGGAGCAAAATTACCTCCCAAAGATTTATAATCTATTTCTCTTTCATACCCATTAAAACTACCATCTTGTCCAATATATTCACATATATTTAAATCTCCAGAAGAAGTAACATCACCTACTATATGATAATGCGTCATTTCATAATCTACATCACTAGCCAAAACACTAATTGGAAACAACAACATCACTAATAATAGCAATATCTTTTTCAAAAAATCACCTCTTTCAAAAAAAAAGGCTTATACAATAAGCCTAAAAACTAACTTTTGGAGTTTTTCTTTCATCTTCATTTGCTTCAATAAACTCTGCTTTCTTAAACTTAGCCATTTTAGCAACAATATTTGATGGTACCATCTCCACCTTATTATTATAAGTTAAAACTGTATCATTATAAAATTGTCTTGTTACTGCAATCTTATCTTCTGTTTCTTTTAAATCACTTTGTAAAGATAAGAAATTTTGATTAGCTTTTAAATCAGGATAAGCTTCAGTTAAAGCAAATAATTTTCCTAAAGCTTGAGTTATCTGATTGCTAGCTTCTACCTCTTTTTCCATAGTATCCGCTGTAAGATAAGTATTTCTAGCTTTAATAACCTCATCTAAAGTAGACTTTTCATGTTTGGCATAACCTTTTACAGTCTCTACTAAATTAGGTATCAAATCAGCTCTTCTTTTTAAATGAACATCAATCATAGACCATTGATCTTTCACTCTATTTCTTAAACTAACTAATTTATTATAAGTTAAGAAATAATATAAAACTAATAAAACAACAACTGCAATTAAAATATATAAAAATTCCATTTTTTAATCCTCCTAAAATAAGTATAGTATACTTTTTCTTTTTTTAAAAGTTTTTTTGAATATTTTCTTTCAAAATTACCAAAAATATAAATAGTAATAATTTAATAAAATGAAAGGAACATAAAAATACTATGGATTTAGATATTAGAACACATGTAATAAATAATATTAAAAATGATGACAAACAATCAATAATAAAAATGCTTGATTTAGGTGTTCAAGATAATGATGAACTAGCCTTACCAGGACTAGGTGTCATCTTAGAATTATTTTGGTTAAAACTATCTATAGAAGAAAAAGAAAAAATTGCTAACATAATAATTAAACAAATAAATTCTAATTAACTTTTTAATAAAACAATTATAACTCCTCCATTATATATATCTGTTTTATATTCTAAAACATTATGATTTTTTTTAAGACAGTCACTAACTGTCTTTTTTATTATACCAGTTCCATAACCATGAATTATCTTAACTAATCGGTATTTTAAAGTAATAGAATTATTAATAAACTCATCAATTAAAACCATAGCCTGATATCTATTCATACCATGTAAATCTAACTCTGGCAAATTTTTATAAAAAACATAATCATCTATTTTTACCATACGAAACCTCATTAAAATACATCAATAAAATTATACTATTATTAAACTAAAAATAAAAGAACTATTCCCTTAATTTAAAAATCAATAAAAAACAAAGACTTAACTTAAATCTTTGTCTATTTATTATCTTTAGAAATAAATCTAACATAACCCCTATTATTTTCTATAATATTTTTATCTTCACAGCTTACTATATTTTTATAATCTTCTAATATTCTATTAAACATTACCCTTATTACACTTTGTCGCATATGATAATATTTTGAAAGCAAATTGTAAACAAAACTATTATCTTCAAAATTAAGTAGCAATAATAAAGCAAAAGACTCTTTAAAAGTAAAATAGTTCAATAATATTTCAAATGCTTTTGAATTAATTAAATTTAAAATTTTAATATACTCTTCTTTTTCTAAAACATCACAATTAGTATCATTAGATAAATATTTTGTCAATTGTTCTAGGCTTTGCTCCTGTTGATTTATATCCAAACATTTTAAAAATCTACTCATTTTTGGCAAGATAACATCATGAAATAAATTATTTTCGCTTTTAGTTATTACCTGTTCATCACTATCTCCATACATTTTATTAACTACTGCTATTTCATCTTTAGATAACAATTTTAAAATTTTTGAAACTTGAGAAGTAGTATAACCATTAAAAATAGTATAGATAGTAAATCTTAATCTTGATTTTCTTATTGCTCTTACATGTTGTTTGGCTTCTATCGTTGATGTCCTTTCATCTTTAATTCTTTGAATTGTTTTTTTAGCTTCTGTTGGATTTTGCGTATAAATAACAAGATCATCAGCCAAACCAGAAACTATTATTTTATTTAATGCCGCTAACTCTATTGTTCTTACCCTTTCTCCAGTTATATTATATTTATTACCAATAACAGTTCTTGCTACTGGATTAGCTACTCCAAATCTTAACTTTAAAATAGTCCTTTCCCTTTCAGACAAACTACTATCATTAAATAATTTTTCTATTTCCGATTTTATAGATTCATTTACTACTAAATCATCAGGAGAATCATCATTACTGGCTATTAAATCCCCGAGTTCAGTACCTTCATCATCTAAGACGGTATCATTAAGACTAGATAAATCATAATTAATAAGTTCCAAATTTTTAGCCATTTGCAAAGAAATTCCTAATCGATCTGTAACTTCAGACATCTTTGGAACTCTTTTATTGTTCATCTGAGCTTTCAATACAATCTTTTTATATTTAAAAATTGCAAAATATGCATTATAAGGAAAAATAATACCGTTTCCCTTTCTACTAATTGCATCACTAATATAATGTTTTATCCAAGAAGTAGCATAAGTTAAAAATCTATATCCCTTGTCTGGATCAAATTTATCAATTGAAAATATAAGCCCCATATTCCCCTCTTGAACTAAATCAAGATAATCCAAACCACGACCAACAAATTTTTTAGCAATTAAAGCAACAAATTTTAGATTTCTTTCAACCAACATATTCTTAGCACGTTTATCACCATCACTAGCCTTTCTTACCAATGCTTTTTCTTCTTCAATTGATAAGACTGGTATACCTTTAATTTCATTTAAATACATTGTTATGTCACTAGGCAATTCTTCTTTTTCATCATAACTAATACCATTAAAATGCACATTTTGAACATTATGTAACATACAGTAACTATCAATTGCCATTGCCATTAAATCATTATCAAATATTTTCTTTTTTTCTAAATTTGTTTTTGTCTGATAAACTTTAAACACTACTTCAACAGCTCTATTAAAAAGAACATTTTCACGTAACAAATTCATTATCAAATCAATAGTAGGAACAAAATTACATTTTTCAAATAACTTAATTAATTTTGTAAAACAACTCATTACTTCATCATAGCTTGAAACATCAGTAAATTCCTGATTTATATAACTATTCAATAAATCAACAACAGAGTCTTTTTCATTAATAAAAACACATACTTTTTTTATTAACTCTAACTCTATTTTCTCATTAATAAAACTTTCATAATTTTCATTACCTAAATAAGTGTTTTTAGAATCTTTTATCTTCTCTATCACTAATCGATAAAATTCTTCATCACTTAAATTCAAACATTTAAAAGCATCTTTTAATTTGTTAATATTTGGTAATATCAAATTATATATTTGTTCTACACTCAATTGTTTTACTTTCTCTAAATCTAAGTCCATTTTGCACCTCCTAAAATACACACATATTTTAACACTTTTTTGCAAATTTGTAAACTTTTTTCATAAATAAAAAGATTAAGTTCTAACTCTTAATCTCTATATTATATCCAAAAAATATTGATAAATTCCAACATCAAATTTAATTTTGCATTAAAATATGTTGACCTTTAACTAATTCATAATTAATTAAATCTTTACTATCTAAATTTTCTTTATGCATATCAACACAAGTTATTTGACTATTTTCATAAGTTGTATAGTAATAAAGTCCTTTATCCAAATTACAGCAAGAGCTATAAATAGTTATCTCATATTGACCATTACCCATATGAACACAACCTCTTTGTTGTTCTACAGATCCCAAAATATGGAAAAATTGACTGATACTTTCTAATTCATCATCTTTTGATAAAGAATTCATTTTAGTAAAAGTTGCTTTTACAAAACGTGATGCTGATGACAAATCTCCAGGTAATCCTAAAGCTCCCATACCACGACTATAAACATCAAAATTTAATTTTTTTGAAAAATTATTACTTGGTTGTTCAATAGATAATCCCATATAATTATTTAAATTAAACATCTGCATATCAAAGCAAGGATTATTAGTAAGCACTCCAACAGGGTTATCGTATACTTTTAAACCCTCTAAAACGCACTCCACTACTACAGAACTATTTTTGTCTGCAATTATCCAGTGCAAAGGAGAAACAGGCAATTGTTCACTAAAATTTATATCAACTAAATTTATTTTATTTAATAATTCTTTAGCTTCTGATAAAGTAGCACACTGTGATAAAATCCATGGAATAAACTCAAAAGGAGCCACATTATCTTTACCATCAACTTCATCTTTATATTTGGCATTTTTTGGAAAATTTAATCCAGCCATACCTAAACCCTTTTCATTAATAGCATCATAATAAAGTGGATAATTATCTGAAACATAAGCCATGCCAATAATAGCATAATGTTTATTAATATTACCAACTTTTCTAAATTTAAAATCATAATTTCTAGGTGTTATTGTAACTGTTTCCTTATATGAATATTCTAAATCTAAATTTCTTCCAAAATAATGATCTTTTGTATTATAAGTTATAGCTGTACACATAAATATTACCTTCTTTCATCTTAGTAATTTTATTATAACATAAAATATTATCCCATGAAAAAACTTCATCATAAGGTGAAGTTCTGCATTTTCAACCGGGATTATTTATTACTCGCTAGCCACCCGGAAGCGAAAAACACCGTCGACCGGGATTATTTATTACTCGCTAGCCACCCGGAAGCGAGAAACATTTTCAAATGCAATATAAGTATATAATATTTTTATGAAAATATCAAATATTATTAATTTTTGACTTATCTATTTTCTTTTTGGTTGCAATCTATAATAAGATTGAAATAAAATATATAAAACTAAAAGTTTATTACAGAAAAATAGGGCTCCATCAATTAGACAGTGCCCTTGCAAAAATGATTTAACATTTTTTCCTCACATAAATAAATATAACACGAAATTATAATATGTCAAATATTATTTGATTATCTCAATATTTTTTAAATTATATTTTATTTTAAATTTCATTATTCAATAAAAAATCAATTAAATTTAAATGTATAATTCCTTTGCATGATAAATCAATTTTATCTAAAGAAATAACATACATAAACTTTCTTTTTCTTTCCAAAATTATCTTAGAAAAAACATAATCAAATTCAGCGATTAATTTTTGCTTCCGTTTTTGTTTACAATATTTTTCAGTACTCTAAACTATTTGGGTCTAGTAAAAAATCAAATATATTCATCATTATTATTCCATCTTCAGTTCTAGTCCTTTTTATGTAGTCTTTTACAATTATAACTTTTTTAAAAGAATCATTAATTTTTAAAAGTGGTCGTTCTTCCTGTTTAATTTTTTCTTCATTTGGCATACTAAATGCTGATTGAATATATATTTTATTATTTCCTTTATTTGCAACAAAATCCACTTCTAATTGCTTATAAATATATTCATTTTCATTTTTGTCTTTTAATTCTATAAGACCAACATCAACATTGTATCCTCTTCTCTTTAATTCTAGATATATAACATTTTCCATAATATGTGTTTCTTCATGTTGCCTAAAGTTAATAAAAGAATTGCGGAGTCCTAAATCACTAAAATAGTATTTGTTAGGAGTACTTATATATTTTTTCCCCTTTACATCATATCTTTCAGCCTTTTCTATTATAAATGCTTCTTCTAAATATTTTAAATACAAGCTTATTGTTTTGTGATCAATATTTATTCCTGCGGTTGATTGAAAGGTATCCGAAAGTTTCTTGGGATTAGTAAGTGAGCCAATATTGGAAGAAATTATCTCAATCAAATTAACTAATTTACTATCATTTTTTACATTATTTCTTTCAATGACATCATTAACATAAACATTTTTTTGTTGTTCTTTTAAATAAGCCTTTTTTCTTTCATCACTATTCATTGAAACAACTAGTGGTAACCCACCATAAGTTATATATTCAACCCAACCATCAAGTTTATCTCCATCATATACCGACATAAATTCAGAATATGATAATGGATATATTCTAATTTCTTCGCCTCTTCCTCTAAATTCAGTAATTATATCACTAGATAAAAACTTTGAATTACTACCTGTTACATAAATATCAATATTTGGTATTCGCAAAAGACCATTTAAAACTCCTTCAAAATTTTCACATTTTTGAACTTCATCTAGTATTACATAATATATTTTTTCATCTACTATTTTTTCTTTAATAAATTTACTTAAATTTTGTGGAATTAATAAATATTCATTATCAGAATCATCTAATGCTATTGATATAATATGATCTTTTGACACATTATTATTTAACAAATATTCATAAAATAATGTATTAAGCAAATAAGATTTACCACATCTACGAATTCCAGTAACAACTTTGATAAGACCATCATTTTGTGCTTCAATAAGTCTATTTAAATAATAATCACGATTTATTCTCATATTGATTTTCCTCTCAGTTATCATTATACTCCTATTTAATAAAATTATCATTTAATTATTCCCAAAAAAACTCCAAAGTTGACTTTTTTGGGAATACAAATAATTATCATATATAACAAAAATACCTAATCTCTTAAAAGAAATTAGGTAGATTGACTCAGGGCTTCATAAGTTTCCTGAATACTAATCGTTATAAACTGTATCATATATTTATATATAAAGTCAATACATCTTTTATATTAAATTTATATAATATTTTTGAAATTTTTGCTGCTTCTATTATTTATCCAGTCTTTCTTTAATTGCGGCTTGTACCACAATCTCATTCGGGATGAATAAGATTAAATTTTATAAATTTACTAATGACTAATGCTTTCAATACTATTAATTATACCACTTTCAATTCAAAATTAAAACCTAGTTATTAAAACTAGGCTCTCAATGGCCTAGAGCTTCAAAAGTTTTCTAGGCACCACTCGATATATAATATACCATGTTTATATAAATTATATTTTTGATTTTATAATATCAAAAAAGACTAAGTTTCCTTAGTCTTTAATCATATATTATTCTCCTTGTTTTTCTTTAATTGCGGCTTGTACCACAAACTCATTTGGGATGAATAAGATTAAATTTATAAAATATTATTTTTAAAATGACTTATTTGCAATTTACTTCATTTCTTCTAACATTTTTTCTTTTAGTTTGTCTATATCCGTGAAAAATAAATTTGTGCCTCTCTTTTTTAATCCTATCATATTTTTAAATAAACTTTTAATTTCATTTTGCAAATCTGTTGAAACTCTTAGTGGTACTCCATCAACAGTATGAACATGGTCTATATATTTTTCTAGTGTTGGAAAAGCATTTTGTAATAAAATAGCAGCATCTTCATCGGCAATTTTTCTAATAATTATAGTATTACAAAATCCATACTTCTCGACTTTTTTATCAATAATCTTTTGATATTTATCAACTTTAGAACTAATAGGAATAAACCATAAAATATTTTTATCTTTAATTGTAAAATAAGTAGGTCTCTTCTTTCCTTTTTCATGATTTTGCATTAAATTTTCATCATTAACGACATCAAAATATTCATCTTTGATGTGATATAAATAACCTGTTTTTATTTTCATTGTCATCAACTCCATAAAAAGTATACCACAAAGCAAAAGAAAACTCCACCTTACGATGAAGTTATTCTACATTTTCAACCGGGATCACTTATTACTCGCTAGCCACCCGGAAGCGAGAAACATTGTCGACCGGGATTATTTATTACTCGCTAGCCACCCGGAAGCGAGAAACATTTTCACACTTTTTCAAGTGCAACATAAATATACTACATTTTTATGAAAATGTCAAATAGTATACATTAATAGTATATTCATTTTCAATTTATTTATCCATTTTTTCTTTAATTGCGGCTTGTGCAGCAGCAAGTCTAGCTATTGGTACTCTAAATGGACTACAAGAAACATAAGTAAGTCCTATATTATGACAGAACTCTATAGTTGATGGATCTCCACCATGTTCTCCACAAATACCAAGTTTAATATCAGGTCTTACACTCTTACCCTTACTAATTGCAATCTTCATAAGTTCTCCAACACCCTCTTGATCAACTTTAGCAAATGGATCAGATTCAAAAATACCTTTTGTATAATAATCACTTAAGAACTTTGTAGCGTCATCTCTTGAGAATCCATAAGTCATCTGTGTTAAATCATTTGTACCAAATGAGAAGAATTCTGCTTGAGTAGCAATCTTATCAGCAGTTAAAGCTGCTCTTGGAATTTCAATCATTGTACCAACATGATATTCTAATTTAGCATTAGAATTTTTAATTATTTCATCAGCAGTTTCACAAACTATATTTTTAACATATTTTAATTCATTAACATCTCCAACTAACGGAATCATTATTTCAGGAACAACATTTAATCCCTCTTTATTTACATTAAGTGCAGCTTCAATTACTGCTCTTGTTTGCATTTTAGCTATCTCTGGATAAGTAATTGATAAACGGCAGCCTCTATGACCCATCATTGGATTAAATTCTTTTAATGATTCAACTCTTGCTTTCAATGCTTCAAAACTCATACCTAGACTTTCTGCAAGTGGTTTAATCTCTTCATCAGTATGAGGTAAGAACTCATGTAAAGGTGGATCCAAAAATCTAATTGTAACCCCATAACCTTTCATAGCTCTAAATAGACCCTCAAAGTCACTTCTTTGATATGGTAAAATCTTTTCAAGAGCCTCTTCTCTTTTTTCAACACTGTCAGCAGTAATCATACGTCTGAAATTGAAAATTCTATCTTCTTCAAAGAACATATGTTCTGTTCTACACAAACCAATACCTTGAGCTCCAAATTTACGTGCTTGCATTGCATCTTTTGGACTATCAGCATTTGTTCTAACCATTAATCTTCTATTCTTATCTGCCCAATCCATAAATACTTCAAAATCACCTGAAATACCTGGCTCAACAGTTTCTATTTTTTCTCCATAAACATTACCTAAAGATCCATCTAAACTCATCCAGTCTCCCTCATGATATACTTTGCCATCTTTAGTAGTCACTGTTTTCTTTTCTTCATCAATCTTTAATTCACCACAACCAGAAACGCAACAAGTACCCATACCACGTGCTACTACTGCAGCATGTGAAGTCATACCACCACGTACAGTTAAAATACCATGAGCAAGATTCATACCTTCGATATCCTCTGGACTTGTTTCAAGTCTTACAAGAAGCATATCTTTTTCTCCCTTGCTACTAGCTTCCATAACATCTTTAGCAGTAAAATAAATCTTACCTGTAGCAGCTCCAGGAGAAGCAGCAAGCCCTTTAGCAACAACAGTAGCTTTCTTAAGAGCCTCTGGATCAAAATTTGGATGTAACAACTGATCTAATTGTTTAGGCTCAACTTTAAGAAGAGCTTCTTCTATAGTAATCATACCTTCTTTTACTAAATCAACAGCAATCTTAATAGCAGCTTGTGCTGTTCTTTTACCATTTCTAGTTTGAAGCATGAATAAATGTCCATCCTCAATTGTAAATTCCATATCTTGCATATCTTTATAATGATTCTCTAAAATATCACAAATCTTAACAAATTCATTATAACAATCTGGCATAACTTCTTTTAAAGTATCAATAGATTGTGGTGTACGAATACCCGCAACAACATCTTCTCCTTGGGCGTTCATCAAATATTCCCCAAACAACTTCTTCTCTCCAGTTGCAGGATTTCTTGTAAATGCAACACCAGTTCCAGAAGTATTACCTCTATTACCATATACCATTTCTTGAACATTAACAGCAGTACCCCAACTAGATGGTATATCATTTAACCTACGATATGTAATAGCTCTTTCATTATTCCAAGATCTAAATACTGCTTTAATAGCTTCCATAAGTTGTACTTTAGCATCTTGTGGGAAATCACACCCAGCATGATTTTTATATTCTTTCTTATAAATTTCTACAACTTCTTTTAAATCTTCACTAGTAAGTTCTGTATCATATGTTACATGTTTTGCTTCCTTTATTTCATCAAACTTTCTTTCAAAAGATGACTTTGGAAATCCCATAACAACATCAGCAAACATTTGAATAAATCTTCTATAACTATCATATACAAATCTAGGATTTTGTGTAGTTTCACTAAAACCTACAGCAACTTCATCATTTAATCCCAAATTTAATACAGTATCCATCATACCAGGCATTGATGCTCTAGCACCACTTCTTACTGATACTAATAAAGGATTAGTTTTATCTCCCATTTTTTTACCAGTAACTTTTTCAAGTTCATCAAGTTTTTCCATGATTTGACTTACTATTTCTTCATTAATAGTCATATCATCTTCATAATACTTTGTACAAGCTTCAGTTGTAATAGTAAACCCTCTAGGAACAGGAAGTCCAAGTCCAGCCATCTCAGCTAAATTAGCACCCTTACCTCCTAAAAGATTACGCATATCCTTATTGCCTTCTTTAAAGTTATAAACGTATTTCATTTAATCTCTCCTTTATACATTTAATTGTTTAGCACATTTACTATTTTATCAAAAACAACAATGAAATACTACATTTTTTTAATAAAAAACAAAAATATTTTACATAATAAAAATAGTTTATCAAAACAAAACCAAATTATAACTTTTGCTTAACTTCAACATATAGTTAACAAATCGTCTTTATAATAAAGGCAAAAAAGGAAAAGTATAAGGAGAAATATAATGTTAGAAAAAAGAATATATGAGCAAAGGAAAAAATTAGGTCTAACTCAAAAAGATCTAGGAGATGCACTTGGTGTTTCCAAAGTAAGTATTTGTTACTGGGAAAAAGGAATCAAAAAACCAAGTACTAAAAACCTAATTGAATTAACAAAAATATTAAATGTTTCATTAGAATACTTAATTGGTAATGATGCCTATGTTGTTGCAAGTGAAGATGAATCTTATGGTCTTATGATGACTAAAGAAGAAATAAATGTAATCGAAGAATTAAGAAAACATCCAAAACTATATGATATGTTTACCGAAAGTCCTAAAAGAGTTCTAGATAGAATAAGTAAAAATTATTAAAACAAAAAAATCTCATTTTTTTGAGATTTTTTTATTTTTTTCTATAGACCTCCACCAGATCCAAAAGACTCTAACTCTTCTTGAGTTAAAATAACACTCATCCTCATCCTTCTATTACCACAGACAAACAAAGCATCTCCTTGAGAATAACGTTTAATACTTTCTTTCTCATTATCATTTAAATCAATTAATAAAGCCAAATCTTCAACAGCTTGTTTCTTAAGACCCATAACTAAGTAATAAGCAGCATTGTCAAATATTGCTTTACCTTGAGTAATAACACTAGAAGGAGTAAAATCACTAGGTTGTTGAGTAATAATAATATTACCAGTATTATACTTACGACTTCTTCTTTGCATCTGTGCTAAGAAATCAGCACCTAACACATTACCACCAGAAAGTAAAACATGTGCTTCATCTACCATCATAACAGTATTAATAGAAGAATCTAAGCATAAACTCCATGCAAACTTCAAAATATTGAAAAACAAAGCATTTCTAACATTAACATCTGCGTTCATAAGTTCTCTTATATTAAATGCTATAAAATTACTATTTGGATGAATAGTAGTATGACCATTAAAATAAAATCTAAGCTCATTAGTAAATGGTCTAATCTTAAGTTCAAGACGTTCCATAACATCTCTTTCATGAGTCATATCAGTCATCGAAATAAGTTTACTTTTAATAGTAGTATAAACATCATCAAAAGTTGGATAATTTTCAGATTGATAAACAGAAAAATCTGTATTAAAATCAATACCAAATCTTCGATAAGTTTCTTGTACCATCTCTATAAAAACATTTAATACATCTTCTTCAATCGAAGGATCATAATACTTCATAAAAGCCTTTAAAAATTGTAAAGTCTTCGTAAGAACAGTATAACCAAGTCCCTCTTTAACCTCATCTTCATCAGCATCAATTAAAACTTCCAAAGGATTAATAAGTCCAAACTGTCCACCTTTTCCAAGATCAATAGCATCTCCTCCAAATAATTCTACCATCTCACGCAACTCATTTTCAGGATCTATTGCTACAACTTGATAAGAATTTCTTAAAGAAGATCTAACCAATAACTTAGCAGCAGTACTTTTACCAGATCCAGAAGTTCCTAAAATAATCATATTAGCATTATTACGATTATCTCTACTGTGATCTCCTTTTACTTGATAGAAGAATTGATTAAATAACACAACACCACCAGAAAAATCTGTTCCAAGTAAAGTAGATGGTCCTGGATCTTTTAAACTATCAAATATAAATGGATACATCCCCGCCATCGTAGGAGAAGGTATAATTGTTCCAATTCTATCTTCAATATCTTGTTTAGGGAAAAAAGGTAAAATAGATTTTAAAACTTTTTCCATTTCAAATCTTAAAGGAACTGCTCTTAATCCCATCGCTGTTAAATAATTCTTAACTTGAATCTTTCTTACTTCCAAATCTTCTTTACTATCAGCACTAAGTACTAAATGCATTTGAAAATCAAAAATCTTAGAATTTGCTGCCGCTAATTGCTGAACAAACTCTTCCAAAGTATCATAATCTTGTCTTAATCTTTCTTGAGTAGTTCTATCTTTTTCTTCAGAATATCTATTTCTTAAACTAGCAAGCTCTTTATTCAACATCTTAGATAAAGTAGAAAAAGGTACAGGAATATGTTTAACAACAATCTTAACCCCAGGCATATTAGTAATATTAGATAAATAACCTACCCCAATACTTCTTGGATAAGATACACAAGTTAAAATAGTCATATACTTTCCACTAACAACTATATCACTAGCTCCAAACTCAAGTCCTTTTGGAGCAATTGCACTCTTAAATAAACTCATAAAGGCATCACCGTCCCAGATTCATACTTCGTTCCACCATTTAAGAAATTATCAATAATAGTTCGTAAATCCTCATTAGAAGTTTGACTAGCAACAAGACCTGCACCAGCCAAACCATTAATCATATCCCTTACTCTTTTTTGTAAAACATCCATTTTCTTATCTTTAAATAACAAATAATACTCCGTATCTACTACATTATTATTCTTAAAATAATCTCCCTTATCCATATCTTGAGATATAATCTTTCTTAAAGTCTGATCAGCAGTCTTATTATATAAAAGTTGTAACTCTGCTTGATACATAGCTATATCAACAGGTCTATCTGCAACAACTAACCAAAACTCATAATTAATAGTATTATAAAAATTCATAAGACCAATAAGAGTATTATCCATACTAGATCCATCTAAAATAAAAATATTTTTAGGTTGAATCTTAACTCCAGTAACCATATCTCCACTATCATTATAAATAATTCCATTAGAAATAGTCTTTACATTAATCCAGTTCTCTGTATACTTTGGATCATTTTTAACACTCTTAGGCATAATCTTCTTTGCAATACCACTACTAGATTTACCACTTTGAACTTTATTAACAGAATTAGCATTAGCTACCTTTGCACCACTAACCATTGTCTGTTTAACTTGTCCATCATTATTCATCTGATTGTTCATATTGATAACACCAACCTCTCCAAATATATCTTCTTCTATTCTTAAAAAAATATCTATATACCTCTAATAACAAGATCCTTGAATTATGATAATTAGGTATTGGAAACACTAAAAATGCTCCCACAATAGCAGGTAATAAAGTAACAACGACACCCCATAACTCAGTAACAGGCAAAATAGCAAGTAAAATAAACGTTGCCCCAACAGCTACACAAATAATAGCCAAATCAATTGGTAACAAAAAACCAAAAATTAAACTTTGCTTCTTACTGTTAGCAGGTACCAAATATGTTTGATTCATAAACAACCTCCTCTATTCTTATAAAAACTAACCAATACCACATGTACCATTACTAAAGCCAATAAGTCTTAAAAAGACATTAACTAACAATGGAATAAAAAATATAAGTAACCCAATAACGATTCTTTTAATTGCTCTTGTTTGTGCAGCTTTCATATCATCTTCTTTTCCAGCAACAACAGCTTTAACAAAATCAACCACTACCAAAATAAGAACTAAAACTGGTACAACAATCATAATAATATTACAAGCTTCCTGTAAAGTTGCAGCCAAACCACCTGCTTCCAAATCTTGACAAGTCAACATAAATAAAGATAAAAAATTAAAATTCATAACACACCATCCTACACTATTTACATAACAATTATAACAATTTTAAAAATAAATAACAATACATAAATAAAAAAGTTTCAAAGAAACTTTTTTATTTTCCACTAGAAGAATTTCTTGCATCATTTGCAGCCTGATTTTTAATAACATCTGTGTTATTTTTAATTGCATTTATTTCAACATCAATATTACGGCGTTTTTGCTCTGCAGCTCCAACAGCATCAAACGCAGTTGAAACATTAACAATTTTTTCATTTCCAATTCCAGTTAAATCTCTAACAACTTTATTTTCTCTATGCAAAGATTGCATATTTTGAACACCAGCAGATAAAATTCCGGCCGTCTTATCACTATATTCTATATTTTTAACATAATCTGCAACATCAAAACCACTTGCACCATGATTAAGTAAAACATTAGAGACACGTTCCTGAGCATATGCATTAAAACTTTTGCCTTCATGATTTCTTGCATATGCATCAGCATCAAGTGATCCATCAGCCTTACGATATTTGTAAGCATCCACTAAAAGATCACCATACTCTTTTTGAGCAGCTTTTTTTTGATTAGTCTTAAATATAGGATTACCACTTTTATCTCTTACATTTAATATATCTTGTGTAACAGCATCAGCTTCAAGTGCTTGATCCATAGCTGATTTTGTCTCGCCACCTTTTTTCAATTCATTACTTTGAAGTTCAAGTGCATGTATATTATGTGAAGCTCTTGTTGCCTTATCAAGTCCTACTCTTCCAAGTGTAGCCGCAGTAAGTTGTTGTTTAAATCCAACACCTTGATTATAAGCGTTTCTTCTTGTTCTATTAATAGCTTGAGTACGTTTGCTACCAGCAAGTAACTTTCCTTTTGCACCACCACCAGCACCACTCAATGCCGAAACTGCAACATTACCAAGTCCATATCCGAAAGCACCTAAACCAACGCCTAAACTACCAATAACGCTTCTACCATTTCGTCTAGCATTTGCAAAAGCAGCACCAGCAGTGAAAGTATTTTGACCTAAGCCCATGCCGCTAGCTATAGCAACACCAGCACCAATTCCTAATCCTGCTTTAACCATATTATAACTATCTTTAAATGTACTAGATCCTTCTACACCAAACAATCTACTAATTAAATTAGGAACAGTTTTTATAAATACAAGCTCACCCATCATAACAAATATAATTCCAATACCAAGATCATCAAAATTAGCAGTATTAGTAATAGCAGATAAGAAAGCAGCACCAGCCTCAATTGCAATCAACTTAAAAAATAAATCAAGATAAGCACTTGCATACATTTTTACCCACGAATTGAAATTTTTATCCGAAGGATTAATATAACTAATAATTGGAATTGGTGCCATAATTTGTAAAATCCATATTTTCAAATTACGAACTACAACTTCAACACAAATTGTAGCAAGAACAGTAACAGCTAAAATACAAAAAACAATAGCAAACAGCCAATCCAAATCAACCTGTTTTTTCTTATATAGTGTCGCAAATTCTTCAATAGTATCAGAAGTATTTAAATAAGCTTTTCTAACACTTACAGCAGTTGCATTATCTTTATTTCTAACTGAAGTAAAACCACTCATCAAACTTCTAGCAAAATCAATACCACAATAATTTCTACCGCAATCACTAATGACATCAGAATCTATATATCCTTCGCCAACTAACTCTTTAACATCATTTTTTACATTTTCATCATCTGGACAAACATTTTGATACATATCAAGCACATATTGAGCTTTAGCTTTAGGAAATGTGGCTTGATCATAATTAGTAAAACCAGAATATCCAGAAGTATTTTCTCCTGTATTTAACCAACCTTCGGAATCAAATAGAACTTCCCCGTCTTTATTATCATTAACAGTACAATTAAAACCACTTCCGGGATGACTACAAGTTAAACCTATAATAGAATTAGGGCAAACATGTCTATCCAAATTGGAAATAGCATTAGAATCAAACCAATTATTAGACCTTCTAATAACTCCGTTAGGTATATCTAAATTACTGCCACTAGGAGAAGTTATTTCAAAATCCCAGTAAACCAAACCCGAAAATTTTGGATTACTCATCTTAGTTTTTGTAAAAACAATATGTACACGATTTGAATTAGACATAGCTAAAGTATAATTACTATTACAATATTGCCTATCACCATCTAAATTTGCTAAATTAGAATTAGTATCTCTATAAATATAATCACACTCAAATTTTTCCTCTACTTCTAAATGTTCTCCAGTATTTTCATCAACCGCATCAGAATTAAATATTACATTTTCGCAATCCTTTTTATCACCATTTTTGCATAAATAAAATTTAGAATCAAAATTAAACTCTGACATACCACTAACAATGTTTGATTCTGTATCCATTAAACACTTTGTATCATTACAAGCATCAGGAATTCCTACACTAAAACAAGCTTCTTTTCCACCACAAGCACTAGGATTATCTTGCCACTGATACTTTCCGTCACTTTCAACAGTCATAAACTCTTTAAATCTATTAATAAAATTCGTTAAACTGCAACCATCATAAGCCTCAGCAAAAACTTTAAACTGTGGACCCATATATTGATTATTATATGCATTATCTACCCATTGAGAGCCTGTACCATTACCATAATAATCTTCAAATGTGCCAAACTTACCTGCAACATTCCAAGCAAGCCAAGCATATGTTTCTGCACCTTTATAAGAATCTGTACAAGATATACCTATATTAGATTCATTAACATCAGCAGAAACATTAACTAATAAATTGTTATCATCTAAATTTAAAGTTTGATTTTTTTCAAAAATTTTATCTATAATACCACTGTCCAAAATACTATCTTCAAATCTTTTTAAAAATGGGAATATAAAACTTTGTAAAGTTAAAAGAAGTGCAAACGAAACAACTATTCTTACTAAGAGTTTACCTGCTCCAACTTGTTTATCACTAACCTTTTCAGGGTCAATCAAATAATTTAACATTGCAACAAGAACTCTAAATAGAACAAATATTCCAACAACAACATAAATACTTGTTGACACTTGCATAACTAATTGATTATCGTAACTAAATAATTCATTTAATTTAAGCATCATATCATAAGTACCAGCAAGCATCCCTCTAAACATACCACCAATACTAGTACCTAAAAATTCCTTTATATTAAACAATAAAAACATAACACACACTCCCACTATTATCAGTATAGCCCCCCCCCCGACCTTTGTCAACAATTAAACAAAAGAAATCTGAAAGAAATCTCCCAGACTTTTAAATTTAATAACAAATAACAACATATAAATTCAACATAAAAAGAGCAAGCAGATTTTTTGAAATTTCTTGCTCCTGAACAATTTTATTATTTTCCACCACCAATATTACTTCCAGCATTATTTCCATTTTGTTTAGCTCTTAAACTTTCAACATATTTTGGATCAAGCTCAGTCTTTTGACGAATTATAGATTGAATTTCACCTGCTCTATCCTTTGTACCAGCAGTTAATTTAACTAAATTGCCATAATTTCCATTTATATTTTCAATACCTCTAGACTCTGCAACTTTATGTATTGATTCAAATCTTTGCAAGTTAACTTGAGCATCTCCAAGTTCTCTGCGAATAACGTTTCTCCTTCCCTCATCTATTTGCATAGTAGAAACGTGTTTAACAGATCTACCTTGTTCATTTTTAGTAGTGGTTATATAGCCAACAGTCTCAAGAATATTACCAACTTGTTCACCAGATAAACCAGTACCAACAAATAATCTACTATAAGAAACTTCCTTTCCAGAGGTTTGTGCATTAATCCAATTTTCTCTTACTTTAGCATACTGTTGGTCAGTCATCTGTATTTTACCATTTGTCCTAGCTATACTAAATGTAGTAAGATCTTTACTTCCATCAGCTATACTATCTATATTCTTTTTATATGATTCAAAACTATCCACTTCATTTTGCTCTTTCCGTAATCCTGAAACTTGTTTATCAACTTGCAATGCATAATCTAAACCAACTGCACCAAACAAAGTATTATCAAGTTGTGTACCAAAACCAACCCCAGCAGTATATAATGCAGTCCTTTTTCGATTTATTTCCGATGCATGTTTACTTCCAGCAAATAACTTGCCACGAGCTCCACCACCAAGACCTAACAAAGATGATGAAGCAACAGTTCCAACGCCTTGTGCTATAGCACCAAGTTTGTTTTTCCAACCTTTTGCAGCAATAACGCTAGGGGCAGCTGTAGCAGAAGCAACTGTAGCACCAATTGCACCACCTGCTGCAACGCCAAGACCAGCCTTAACCATATTCATGCTTTCTTTAAATGTACTATCGCCACTAAGTCCGAATATTTTACTAATGAAATTAGGACCAGACTTCATAAATATTAGGACACCTAACACAGTAAATATTTTTGCAAATCCAGAGCTATCAAAAACTCTTGGAATTTCTGCTAAAATTTTAACACCAGCACTAACTGAAATTAATTTTAAAAATATATCACAATAAGCACTAAAATACATTTTAGTCCATTGACCAAATACTTTGTCAGATGGATTAATATAACTTACAACTGCTATTGGAGCAATTGATTCCAAAAGCCATAATTTTATACCCCTAACAACAACTTCAATACATATAACAGCCATTAAGAAAATAGCAATAATTGCAAATACAATAGCTAAAATAGAATCAAATTGCAAATCACCATTTTTTAATAATTTACCAAAAGCAGAATTATCACTTGATGAATTTAAAAAATTATCATAAATTTTTTCACAGCTAGATTCACATTTTTTAGGATCCTTTTTAATAAATGCCTTTATAACATCCTTAGAAAAACATATTCCACTATATTTATTACCATCACAATCTCTACCATAATTTTCTTCATATCCACCATCAATTGCTTCATTTAAATCATCACGTACATCAGCATCTTCATTGCAAACATTATTCAAGACATCATCAATATAACGACCTTGAATATTTTCCCATGAAGACTGTCCATAGTTAGTAAGTCCAGAATATTTATTATATTGATCAATAGCAACCCATGATTTATCAGAAAACATTATATTACCATCAAAATCATCATTTACAGTAATACTATATCCCCCTAGACTAGGATCACGACGAGTCATATCTAATCCGATAATAGAAGCTGGGCAAGATACCTCAGACAAACCTTTATCAAGTGCAGCAAACATATCAACAGCACCATAACTTGCAATTATTTTTTTCCCTGTTACGTTCCAATGGACACCAGTATCAGTATTAACTGTAATATCCCATTTTAAAGAGCCATCAGTTTTTTTATTAAAAAAAGCAGTGCTAAATAAACTAGGATCAAATATAGGATTAGCATCATCTCTTGGAGTAAAAACAACTGTAATTTTTCTATCTTTAACCTCTAAATACCTTATATTATTACAAGTATGAGTATCAGAATTTGCAACTAATAAATCATCATAACTATCTCTAAAAATATATGTACAAGAAAAGCTGTTTCTTTCCTGCTCAGGAATTTTAACATCAGCATGAAGTGTAAATGAAAGACATCCAGAATCATCATTTGCACCAGTACTATGATCCATGCAAGTAAAGTAACCTTCATTATCAAGAGAATCATCATCAAATCCTAAAAATATATAATCATCACTATAAGAAGCTACCCCATTTAACTCAATATTATAACAATTTCTTTCTCCGTTGCAACTTGTGGAACTATATTTATTTGCCTTATACCCATCAGTTATAGCTCCACCCCAACCAGCAGTTCTACAAGATGAAAAATCCAAATCAGGACAAGCTTGCGGATTAACATTTATTTTATGACTATTAAAATAATTAAGATATTCTTGAAATCTAGCCTTAACATCACCCATCGAACAACCAGCATACATATCATTAAAATTACTCATTTTTGGAGTAAAATCTTTAACAGACCCAGAATATCCATATTCTTTCGTACAACTTGTTGCTGAATTACTAATTAGCGGTCTTTCTCCATTCGTGCTAGTTTCTGCTTTAACATTTTGCCATACTAAATTACTATTTCCTATTCTATATTGATTTGAAATAGGATTAATGATTTTATCATTAATTTCAATATCATTAAACAAATTCATCAATATTCCAGTTCTTGAAGTAAGCATATCTTGAACATCATGTAAAAGTGGAAATATAAAATTTGGTAATGTTAAAAGTAAAGCAATTGAAACAACTATTCTAACTAAAAGTTTTCCAGCTCCAATTTGCTTATCAGAAACTTTATCAGGATCAACTAAATACGTTAAAGCCGAAACAACTAATCTAAATAATATAAACACTCCTACAATAGTATATACACTTAAACTAACATTTTCTAATAAACTTGAATTAAAAAAAGCAGAGCTTAACTCAATCATTATATCATAAACACCAGCCAACCCTCTACCAAAAAGGCTTCCTACAGTATTCGCCCAAAATTTTTCCATATCACACCTACCTTATATTACAAACTTCTTTTTCATACCAAAATATATAAATTTACTACTAATACCAAAATAAAAAATGCAGCAACTCTATTTTACAATTTTAATTATACCCCCCCCCGACCCCTGTCAACAATTAATCAAAAGAAATCTAACATGTAAGCATTAAAAAAAACAAGTAAATTTTTTGAAATTCACTTGTTTTTTACATTTATTATTTTTTATCTTTTTTAGGAGATTTATAGTGTGTAGCACGAGTATCAGATCCACTAAAGGTGATTTTACTATCCTCAGCAATACTCTTTGTTTTCTTATATCCTTTAGCTTGATCGTCAATACTTCCAACACCTACACTCTTAACAACTTTATCAATAGTTTGTAACTCAGTAAAGTCATAAGAATAAGCTTTATCACTATGATCAGTATGTTTTCCCAAATTCTTACTATAGAATTTTACTATTCTATCATAAGAGTGAGCATTAGCCATAGTTTGAGCATCATCAATATTGCCCTCTAAAACATCTTTAATATATCTACCCTTATTAGCGGCCAATAAATCGTTATATTTTTTATCATATGCAGCAATATCTTCAGTTGTAACTGCATTACCTTTATCATCTTTTGATGTTGCACGCATAAGTGCTAAATTATCTCTCATCTGTTTCATACCATAATGATTTTTCTTAAGAATTTCATCTTCAATTCTGGTATCCATAGTCTTCTGTTCTTTTAAAATAGCATCATATGCACCCTCAACTCTTTCATCTCTTCTATTAGGATCATATAATCCAAAAGCAAATGTATTACCTAATACATCAATACCTCTTGTACCACTTTCATATAGTTCACGTCTTTGAACATTAGTATTTTTAGCATAATCATATCCTTTAATAACATTACCTTTATATCCATAATATAATCCTCTTACAGTACTACTACCTGCAGTTGCTAAAGCACTAACAGTTGCTGCCATTTTATTTCCAAAAGATTGTCCACGTGTTGCTGCAATAGCTCTAGCACCATATGCACTAGCACCAGCTAAAGCACCAGCACCAGCACCTAAAGATTTAATTATACCAAAGCTTTCTTTAAATGTTCCCTTATTATTAGTACCAAATAACTCACTAAGTAAATTAGGTATAACTTTAATAAATACTAAAATACCTCCAACAAAGAACACTTTACCAAAACCTAACTTTGTATATCTAGCTGTATTAATTATAACCATTAAAATAGTTTCTCCAGCATATATAGCAAACAACTTCAAAAATAAATCACAATATGCACTAAAATACATCTTAATCCATTTACCAAACATCTTATCTGATGGATTCATATAATTAACAACTACAATTGGTGAAATTAATTGTAAAACCCATAATTTTAAATTACGTACAACAACTTCAATACAAATAGTAAATATTAAAATAATTGCCCCAATTCCAAATAAAACAGACATTAAAACATCTATTGTAACATTACCCTTTTTATATTGTTTACCAAAAGCTGTATTATCTTTAGCAGAATATAAATAATTATCATAAGCACTACGACAATCACTATTCTCTTCACATGAATCAAGTGTAATAAAAGAATCCATTAATAATTTAGAAAACTGTGTACCACAAATCTTACCCTCACAACCATTAACTACACCACTACTAAGATAACCATTACTAATTGCTTCATCTAAATCCTTTTTAACATCTACATCATTAGGACAAACATTATTATATAAGTCTTTACTATATTTACTAGACACCTGTTGCCACTGATACTTTCCATAATTAGTAAGTCCATATTCCGAAGCATTATTATCAACATTTTCCCAACTTTCAGTAGTAAAGATTACATCTTTATTAGCACTACAACTAATACTTCCAGTTTCATTAAATACACATTTTAATCCCACTATTGAATTAGGACAAATTCCTTTATCCAAATCTTTTATTGAATCATTATTCCAATAATTACTCTCACGAATAGAGCCATCTAATATAGATAAATACCCCTTTTCTAAATCTTTATTATATAAAGTAATATTATATTTATTTTTATCTTTAAACATTAAATTTTCATCATTAGATTTCTCAAAAACTAAAATAATTTCATTATTTTTAGCTTTATCATAATTACTATTACATGTAATAGCACCATCATCTTTCATATTAGCAATATTACTATTTACATCATGAAAAACATAACTACAACTAAAACCATTTTCTATTTCTAATTTAGTTTTATCTACCCCAGTAATAACTGTACTATCATTAGCATTATTACTAGTAGTATTAGTATTACTACTATTAGTATTGCTATCATTAGTAATACTATCATCACCTAAACTATCTTTATTTACTGAGACAATCTTTGCTAATATATTACTTTGTAATATCATTGTTTGAACATTATTAAGTAAAGGAAATATAAAACTATTTAAAGTAAGAAGTAAAGCTAAAGAAACAACTATTCTCATAATCATTTTTCCAGCTCCAACTTGCTTATCAGATACTTTATCAGGGTCTACTAAATAATTCAACATTGTAATAAAAGTTCTAAATAAAACAAAAATACCTACAACTGTATAAACACTACCACTAACAGCTTTTATTAAATCATTATTTACAAACAAATTATTTAATTCCATCATCATATTATAAGTACTTGCAACAGCACCCCCAAATAAAGGTCCAATAACATCTGCTGCAAAGAACTCTTTTATACTAAATAATAAAAACATATTTAGCCACCTCTTTTTATATAAAAACTACCTATAATTGAATACTTTCCAACTACAACTGGATATTATAACATTTTTATATAAAAATAGCAAGCTTTTTTATCCAACAAAAAAGTGTAAGAACTAACTTCTTACACGATAACTTGCTGCTTCATAATCTTGTGCATCCATATATGATAATGGTATTCCAAACTTTTCATCATCTTTTACATCTACATATAAAAAATTAATAAAATCAGCATTTACTTCATATGAATTTTCTTTAATAATAGTTATTTTCTTAACATTCCAAAGGACATAACCATCTGGTACAACCAAAACATTAGACTCTATTTTTCTTTCCATATCTTTAAGAGTCGTATTAAAAATAACATTAGAATTAACAACATGTTGATATGGATCATATACTTTCTTCATAATTACCCCCACTTAGATTGCTAATCTTATCTGCAATCACTTGATACTCATTATACCTCTTTTCTACTCTTCCGTAAACCATTAAAACATCTTTTTTCTTAATTTGTGTTTTAAAAACCTCTTTATAAACTTTTGGAAAAACAATAACACTTACACTACTAGTATTATCACTACCCTCTATAAAAGCCATTAAATCATTATTTTTAGTCTCAGTCTGTCTTAATTTATCAACACTAATAATAATATTTACTTTCTTATCAAAATATTTATCTATATCTATTAAAGAAACTATATTTTTATATCTTAACTTATATTTTTCAGTCTTATGTGATGTAAGATAAAACCCAAATAACTCTTTTTCATGTTCTAAAATACTATCCATATCAATTTCTTCATACATCTTTATATCCGGAGACAAAACCATACCTTCCTCTAGTCCATTACTTAATTCAACATAATTTATAATTGAATCCATATTATTTATAAGTGTATTAATATTATAACCAAAACCACTAAGTGCTTTAGAATAAACCAATGATTCAAATACTTTCTTATTACTAGTTTTAGGATAAGTTCTAACTAAAAAATCAAAAATAGATTGATAACTTTTCTTATCTCTTTCTAAGACAATACTATTAGCTAATACATCTCCAATATTTCTAATAGTTAATAAAGGCATAACTACACCATTTTCCATTACTTTATATTTTTTAGAATAAGATAAATTAACATCAGGATTTAATATCTTAACCCCTAATTTCTTTAATTCTTTTAAATATTCTAAAGTCTTACCCTCACTTCCAATAACACTAACTAATAAATTACTATAAAAGTATTTAGGATAATAATATTTCAAATAAGCCATTTTATAAGACACAACTGAATATGAAACCGAGTGACTTTTATTAAAACCATAATTAGCAAAATTTAAAATCAAATCATAAACATATTTACTAAGTTCTTTACTATAACCATTTTTAATAGAATTATTAATAAACTTCTCTTCTTCATTTTTTAATAAATCATATTTTCTTTTAGCCATAGCTCTTCTTAATATATCAGCTTCTCCTAAACTATAAGAAGCCATAACATTAGCAATCTGCATAATTTGTTCCTGATAAACTATAATACCAGATGTATCATATAAAATATCTTTTAAATTTTCATGAATATAATTAATCTTTTCTTTATTTTCTCTTCTTCTAATAAATGACGGTATATTTATACTAGGACCAGGTCTAAATAAAGCAATACAAGAACAAATATCTAAAAAATTCTTTGGTTTTAACTGTCTTAAAAAACTTTTCATACCCTCACTTTCAAATTGAAAAATACCCGTTGTATCACCATAACTAAACATCTTAAAAACATTTCTATCATCCATAGGAATATTATTAAAATCTATCTTAATACCATCACTTTTTAAATCACTTATAATATTTTGAATAATTGATAGATTTCTAATTCCTAAAAAATCCATTTTAATTAATCCAATCTCTTCCAAATATTCCATAGTATATCCAGTCAATATTTCATCATCTAAGTATTTAATAGGTAAAATAGTATCTAAATCTACTCTACTAATAACAATTCCCGCAGCATGAATACTACTATGTCTTTTATTACCCTCAATTAAGTTTACAACATGATATAAAAGTTTTAACTTATCATCACTATCTAATAAATTACTAATTTGTCTATCTCTATTTTTTAAATCTTTTAACTTATCTTTAAAAGAAAGCTTTTTACATATCTCATCAATAATACTAGAATCAATATTTAAAACTCTACCAACATCTCTTGTAGCTTGTTTAGCACCCAAACTACCAAAAGTAATAATCCCTGCGACTTTCTTCTTTCCATACTTACTTTTAACATAATCAATAACTCTATCTCTATCTACATCAGGAAAATCAGTATCAATATCCGGCATAGTTACTCTCTCTGGATTTAAAAACCTCTCAAAAAGAAGATTATACTTAACTGGATCAATATCCGTAATACCTAAAGAATAACTAACCAAACTTCCCGCTGCTGACCCACGTCCAGGTCCTACTAATATCCCATTTTGTTTAGCATACTTTATATAATCATAAACAACCAAAAAATAATCACAAAACTGCATATCAATAATAACCTTAAGTTCATAATCTAATCTATCTTGATATACTTTAGAAACATTACCCCCTAATCTTTTTTTAAGACCTTTATTACTTAAATTAATTAAATAACTTTTAGCATCACTAACATCATATAAAGGCATATATAAATTATGTGGAAAAACAACATCACACATCTTCTCTAACTTATTAGTATTTATCTTAGCTACTTTAAAATTAACAACATCACTATCATCTAAAATATAATTATTTAAATTATTAAACTCTATTCCCTCACTAATAGTCTTACCATCTCTAATCATAAATAAATATGGTAAATATTTATATTCATACTTTTCTAAATACAAAACTTCATAAAAAAATATTGGCTCATATCCTTTATTTATAATCTCTTCTTCTATAGTAGTATCACGACACCCTATAAAAAAATCACTATAAATTTCTTTTAATTTATCTTTAATATCATTATCTAAACTAACACAAACTAAATTAGAACTATATTCTTTTAAAATATCTAAATCAATAATATTTTGTTGTTTAATATTATTAATCCTAACTAAATTTAAATAACCATCATAATTTTTAGCATACAAATATATTTTTTCATTACCAACTATAACTTCAAGACCAATAATTGGTTTAATATTATTATTTTTCATCTTATGGAAAAATTCCATAACACCAAACAAATTATCATCTACAATAGCACAAGAGGTCATATTATATTTCTTTAAATACTCTATTAATCTATCAATACTAACTAAACTAGATAACAGACTATAATCAGTCTTAACACCAATTAAACTATACATAATGCCTCCCATATATAATATTTAAACTCTTTACCAAAAGAAAATCAAGATATATAAAAAAAACTAAATCTTACAATTTAGTTCTCATACTAAAAATACATCCACAATAATCCTGTCTATAAAGATTATATTTTTTAGAAAGTAAAATAGATTTCTTATATCCATCATTTTTCTTAAAATCAGCATACAAATATTTAACACCATACTTATCTTCTAATTCCTTACCAATTTCATTTATAACAGAACTATTTTTATAAGGACTAACTGATAAAGTAGTAGTAAAATAATCAAAATTATTCTCTTTAGCATACCTACAAGCCATATCAAGTCTTAACCTATAACAAATATGACATCTTTCTTCTCCTTCTTTAAGATGTTCATACCCTTTAACTTTTTCATAATACTTCTTATCATCATAACCAATCTCTACTACTTTAATAAAAGGATCATTTAACTCTTTTACTAATCTTTTTTGTTCATTTAATCTTTTTTCATACTCTTCATAAGGATAAATATTAGGATTATAATAAAGAATAGTTATCTCAAAATAATCTTTTAAATAAGAAAGAACATAACTGCTACAAGGTCCACAACAAGAGTGTAAAAGTAAAGACTTTTTCCCATCAAAACCACTTACAATCTTTTGCATTACATCATCATAATTAATCTTCATACTTACTATTTAAATACTCCACAACTTTATCCAAACAAATACCATGAGAAGCTTTTATTAAAACAACATCATCTTTTTTAAGAAGATTAGAAATATTATCAATAACTTCTAAATAATCATTAAAAGATCTAACTTTATTACAATCAAATCCACCTTTAATAGCTTCATCTTTAATATACAAAGCCATTTTACCAACAGTTATCAATAAATCAACATTATTTAAAATATGTCGTCCTACTTCTTTATGTAACTCTTCTCCATAACTACCTGTTTCTAAAATATCTCCAAGAATTGCTACTTTTCTTTGCTTATATAATCCTAAAACTTCTAAAGCACTAATCATAGAATCTTTGGAAGCATTATAAGAATCATCAATAATAACTAAATCTTTTTTCTTAATCGTTGTTAATCTACCCTTAGTAATTTCAAAATTAGCTAATCCTTTAATAATTTTCTCATAAGAAATACCAAGCATATCTCCTACCAAAAAAGCTGCCATAGCATTATAAATATTATGCTTAGCTATAGACGGTATCTCTAAATTTAATAAATTATCTTTATATTCCACAACAAACTTTATTTTATCTTCTAAAATTTCATAACTTTTACAAACAATATCATTATCTAAAGAAAAACCATATGTTAATAATTTAAATTTAAGTTTTTTCTTTTTTAATGTCTTTAAAAATAAATCATCGCCATTAACAATCAAAATATTATCTTTATCAAAATAATTAGTAATCTCCATTTTTGCTTTGAAAATACCTTCTTGATTATCAAAATTTTCAATATGCGACATACCTATATTAGAAATAACCGCTATATCAACTCTTGCTATATCCACAAGATGTAAAATATCCCCCTTATAAGATAATCCCATTTCTAAAATAGCAGCTCTATCACTATCATCTAATCTAAAAATAGTCTTTGGTAAACCAATCTCATTATTTAAATTACCTTCATTTTTTAAAGTTTTATATTCTTCTTTTAAAACACTATAAATAATATCTTTACAAGAAGTCTTGCCAACACTTCCAGTAACTCCAATTGTATAAAGATTAAATTTTTGTTTGTAATATTTAGCAATATCTCCCAAAGCTAGTGTAGTATTATCTACTTTTATTAAATTAATATCATCTATCTTGCAATCATGATTTCTATCGATTAAAAAGTTTTTACAACCATTATTATAAGCATCAACCATATAATCATGACCATCTTTATTTTCTCCTATAATAGGAATAAATATTGAGCCACTATCTACTTCTAAACTAGAAGTTGAAACATTATTTATAATACTTGTTTTGTCACTACATTTTAATAACGTTCCTTTTGTTGCTAATAAAATATCGTCAATTGATAAGTTTTTTGCAAGATGTTCCATTAAATTCCTCCTATTTTTCTGTAACTAAATTAAGAGCTTCCTCTACTACTACTATATCAGATTTATAAGGAACATATTCCCCATTTACAATTTGATAAGTTTCATCACCTTTACCAATAATAGCAATAACATCATCACTATTTGCTTCATCGATTGCTCTTCTTATAGCCTTTTCTCTATCTTCCTCTACTACATATGGTGTATTATATGGCTCTATATAAGAAATTATTTCATCACAAATATCTTTTATTTTTTTTGTCTGTGGATCCTCCGCAGTTAAATAAATATAAGAAGCATACTTTCCTGCTAACTCTCCCACATCTTTTCTTCTATTAACCCCACGATCTCCAGGACAACCAAACACTAATTTAATATTTTTATTAGGATAATCTTTTCTTAAAGTATCCAATAAAGCTTGAACACTAATTTTATTATGAGCATAATCAACAATAACTGTACACTTACCCTCATAAATATTCATCCTACCTATTACCCAAGTCTTTAATAATCCATTTAAAATACTCTTGTAATCAACACCTAAATAATTAGCAACCCCAATACTTGCTGTAGCATTAATAACATTAAAATCTCCTTTTATCGCTATCTTATACTCTTTAGTTTCATTTTTAATCTTATTAAATACCTTAAAACTAGTACTATCGCTATATCTTGTTAAATCACTAAAACAATAATCACAATCTTCTGTATCTCCAAAAGTATAAATCTCTTTATCCTTTAATTCATTTCTAATATAGTCATAATACTCACTATTACGATATAAAAACACACACTTACACTGTTTTAAAAAAGCAACTTTACAATTTAAATACTCATCAAAATCAGCATGTTCCAAATAAGATATATGATCATAACTAATATTAACAAAAACCCCAACATCAAAATTAAGTGTTGCAATTCTCTTTAACTTACTAGCTTGACTAGAAACTTCTAAAACACAATACTTTAAATTTTCTTCCTTAGCATCTTTTATCAAACTGTATAAATCTACACTTTCTGGAGTAGTATTATGACTTGAATCACTACTTTTTCCTGTAAAATGATCAACTGTAGTCCAATAAGCATTTTTCTTTCCTGTATACGAATCTAAAATATTATGAATAAAATCTGCAGTAGTAGTCTTTCCCTTTGTTCCAGTAACACCAATTAATTTTATTTGTTTTGTTTTATCATCATAAATAGCTTCACTAATAACAGCCATAGCTTCTAAAACATCATTAACAATAAGTTTTAATGCTCCAACATGATAATCAACTTCTGATAAATAAGCACTAACACCTTTTTCTATAGCATTTTCTAAATACTCTTTTTTAAAATTTAATCCCTTGCAGACAAAAACACCATCACCTAAAATCTTTCTAGAATCATAATAAACTGCCTGATAAACTTTATCACTACTATCACAATCAACTAATAACCCTTTATTTTTTAATAAATTAACTAAATCATTATATTTCATAAAAACTCCTCGAATTAAGAAAATTATACCACAAAAACGCCTAATTATCAATACTCTTACCACTTCTAGGATGTGTTTTAAAATAAACATTTTTCAAATGTTCATTAGTAACATGAGTATATATCTGTGTAGCCTTTAAAGACTCATGCCCCAATAACTCTTGAACACTTAAAATATCACACCCCTCATTTAATAAATGAGTAGCAAAAGTATGTCTTAAAGTATGAGGAGAAATCTTTGTTTTAAAAGATGCTTTCTTAATAATCTCATCTAATATATATCTAACACCCCTAGTAGTAAGTTTTTCCCCTCTATTATTTAAAAATAAATAGTCACATTTTTTATCTAACATATTAATATACATATTTAAATACTTTAAACAGACATCTTCAAAAAAAACAATTCTTTCTTTATTCCCCTTACCCAATATTTTTATTTGTTTAGAAGAAAAATCAATATCACTAAACTTAATATTAACTAACTCTGAAACTCTAATACCAGTAGCATAAAGCATCTCTAAAATAAGTCTATTCCTACACCCATTAACTGTTGAAGTATCAACACTATCAAATAAAGAAACAAGTTCATTATAATATAAAAACTTTGGTAAAGCTTTCTCTACTTTAGGAGAACTAACAAGACTAAAAAAATTAGTTTTAACAATGCCATTACCCACTAAATACTTATAAAAACTTCTAACTGAAGACAAAATCCTATTAATAGACTTACTAGATAATTTTTTCTCATCCAAATATAGAAAAAAATTAGTAATTTGTCGATACTCAATATTTTTATAATCAATACCATATTTAACAAAATATTGATCTAAAAGACTTAAATCTTCTCTATAACTAATAATAGTATACTCTGAATAATTTTTATTAACTTTCAAATATTCTAAAAAACTATCTATTTCTTTTTTCATAATATCCTCATCATTATTTTATCACATCTAATAATATTTACAAAGAACTACTCATAAATTTTATTAAGGTGTGATGTCAATGTTATATTCACTAATTGAATTTTTAAAAACAGTAATGTTTTTTAAAATGTCTTACTCTAATAATGTTTTTAAAGAGCCATTAACAAAACAAGAAGAAGAAAAATATATCAATCTTTTATTACAAAATGATCGTCATGCAAGAAATATTTTAATTGAACATAATTTAAGATTAGTAGCACACATAGTAAAAAAGTATGAACATAATTCTAAAGATAGTGATGATTTAATAAGTATTGGTACTATAGGTTTAATAAAAGGAATAGATAGTTTTTCTAAAAATAAAAATGTAAAAATAACTACTTACTGTGCAAAATGTATCGAAAACGAATTATTAATGTATTTTAGAAGTAATAAAAAACATAATTTAGATATATCAATAGATGAAGCAATTGGTTATGATAAAGAAGGAAATGATATAACTATCTTAGATGTTTTAAAAACCCCTTCCCCAGATTATATTGAAGATATGGATACTAAAGACAATATCAAATTATTAAGGAAATATTTAAATGTCTTAAGCCCAAGAGAAAAAGAAATAATAGTTAAAAGATATGGTTTAAATAACGAAGAAGAACAAACTCAAAAAGAAATAGCTAAAGATTTAATGATATCAAGAAGTTATGTCTCTAGAATTGAAAAAAGAGCCACAATGAAAATATTACGTGAATTCATGAAAAAAGAAAAATAACTTTCATTATTTTTCTTTCTATATTAATATCTTACTCTTGATAAAGAAGATTCCTCTTCTACTTTTATAACTTTTCTACTGATATTATTAGTTATAGAATTAGCATGATTTAACATAAACATATCATAACAAGAACAATATAATCCTCTTCTAGAAACTAAAGTATCAGACTTTTTATCCCAAAGCCAGATAATTGGAGCATATTTTAACCAAACATAATCTCCACCTTCATATGTTTTACCATTAGATAACTTAAATGTAGGAACAGCTTTACTTGATTTAACACGGCAATAATATTCTTTATCAATGTCATAAATTAAACCATATTTTGAATCTCTACCTACAACATGATTTCTCATACTTCCAGTGTTATATTGCATTGCTATTAACTTTTCCAATGAATCTGGTAAAGAATTAGATAAACAAGCACCAAATTTTACTATTCCAACTTTATCATCTTGTGCTAAAACTTTTTCTTTAAAATCCGGAACAACCTTTGAAGCATTTCTAATCATTGGTCTTACAACCCCTGAATTCTTATCTTTAAATGGATAACACAAACTTCCTAAAGCATTAACTGCATAATACTCACGTTCTTTTCCTTTACCCCTATTAAGCCAGTACCAACAAGTTCTGTTTTTTAAAGTTTTAACACCATTAACATAATTATTTGTTGAAGCTGACCCCATAACAATGGCAGCATCAAGTGGAGCACATAAAACTCCATATCTTTTAAAAATTTCTAATTGTTTATTATCTTTACTTCCAAAAACTTCTTCTACTTTTGGTAGTTGATATTTAATTTTATTTCCCATTTCTAATCACCACGGCACATTATATCACAAAACCAAAAAAAAAGCAAATAATTTTGCTTTTTTTACTCTGCAGCTTGCTCTGCTACTAACTTAATTTTAAATTTAAACTCTTCAGATTCAGTATGACTTTCGTGTGTTACATCACCATCAGTTGGTTGATTTTCTGTATCAGTTGTACCAGTTTCAGGAACAGTTGGCAACTTATATGTATCAGCAACCCATGCTTTAACAATATAATTCTTCTTTTGTTCAGTTGATCCACCAGTACCAGTAAATTCTCCATTTGTTAATACATAACTATCCATACAACCATTAACACCTGCACTATCCTTTAATTCTTTAATTGTACGTGGTGTTTGAGTAATAAGTACTGGTTGATTAGATTGATATTCATACAAAGCAAGTTTAATATAATCTTCTGTTAAAGTTTTTCCAGATGAAACAACTTCAACACCTAAATCATAAACAATTTTAATTTTTCCAGAAAGTTCAGCAGAAATTGTAAAACCCAAAACATCTTCTGTACCAGTTTGAGCTAATCCTACTGTATCAGTCATTGGATATTGATTTGTAAGATCAATTGTACCAGAAGCATCATCACCCTCTACACCATCAAAATTCAAATCGCTATTATCAAAATTTATCTTAACAATACCAGTAGTAATTACGTTTTCTTTAGATCCATTTGCACTGAAAGTATACATTGCATATGATACTCCAACTACTGCAATTATTAGGACTAAAACACCAAGAATTGATAATATTAAAACTTTCTTATTAGATTTTTCTTTTTCTTCTTGCATATATATTCTCCTTTCTATAAATTAGTTTTTACTCAACAGTTCCAATAGGTTTAACTGTTGAATCAACATTAACTTTTAATTTATATGTATATTTTTTTGAAGCATCAACTTGTCCCTCTGGAACAGCTACACCTTCACTATCAGGCAAAGTGAATTTTACATCTTTATCAATCCACATCCTTAAGCGATATGTAGTTGTTGTTGCTTCTCCCAAAGCTGTACTCGTATGATTGTCTGTTTTACTATAAATTACATAACAATCAGTTCTGTCTTGAACTTGAGATTTTGTAAGTGTATCAAGTACCACAGCATCTTTTGCCATAGTTTCACTAGACTCTTCACCACTTGTGTATGTAGTTAAATAAACTTTAATTTGACTATCTGTCAAAGCATTTTCTACACCATCATTGCTAGGTTGTAAATTTATCTCGTATGGTACATCTACCCCATTTGCTGTTGTTGAAACAGTAAACTCAAAATAATCTTCACTAGCTTTTGCAAGAGTTTCATCTGTAACAGGCAATGCATTTTCTGTACTAATAATATGACTAGTTTCAACATAACTAACAGTTATTGTACCAGTTTTAATTGTGTTTTCATCGGACTCCCTAGTAATTGAAAAAACTGCAAAAGATACACCAACAACTGAAACAATTAAAATTGCTACACCCAAAACCGCTAACAAAATCTTTCCAGTATCACTTTTTCTTTCCATATCATATCCTCACTTTCTTATCATATTGTAAGCTATTATTCTCACAATTATAATTATAACCCCCCCCCCAGACCTCTGTCAATAATTATTCAAAAGCAAACAAGTTTGTAAAACAAAAAAAGCAAATAATTTTGCTTTTTTACTCTGTAGCTTGTTCTGCAACTAACTTAATTTTAAATGTAAATGTCTCAGATTCAGTATGACTTTCATGCGTTACATCGCCTTGTTGTGGTTTATCTGATTCATTAGTTGTACCAGTTTCAGGATCAACTGGCAATTTATAATCATCAGAAACCCATGCTTTAACAATATAATTTTTCTTTTGTAAAGTAGACCCTTCACCACTACCCTCAAAAGAATCATTTGTTAATACATAACTGTCCATACAACCCTTAACACCTGCATTACTTTCATATTCTTTAATTGTACGAGGAGTAGCTGTAACTAGCACAGGTTGATTATCTTTATACTCATACAAAGCAACTTTAATATACTGTGCAGTTAAAGTTTTTCCAGCAACAAAACCCGAATCAATTCCTAAATCATAAACTATTTTAATCTTTCCAGAAAGTTCAGCAGAAACCGTAAATCCTAAAATGTTATCTGTGTTTGTTTGAGCTAATCCTGCATCATTAGTCATTGGATATTGATTTGTAAGATTAATTGTGCCAGAAGCATCATTTCCTTCCTGCCCATCAAAATTCAAATCACTATTATCAAAATTTATCTTAACAATACCAGTAGTTATTACATTTTCTTTAGAGCCATTTGCACTAAAAGTATACATCGCATATGATACTCCAACTACTGCAATTATTAGGACTAAAACACCAAGAATTGATAATATCAAAGCTTTCTTATTAGATTTTTCTTTTTCTTCCACAATCATATTTATTTCCTTTCTATAAATTATTCTCCTTTAGTTCCAATAGGTTTAACTGTTGAATCAACATTAACTTTTAATTTATAAGTATGTTCTTTTGAAGCATCAACTTGATCTTCTGGAACAGTTTCTTGTTCACTATCAGGTAAAGTGAATTTTACATCTTTATCAATCCACATCCTTAAATGATATGTAGTTGTTGTCGTATGATTATCATCATCACTCACAGGATGTTCATCAGTTGTGCTATAAATCACATAACAATCATTTCTGCCTTCTACTTGAGATTTTGTAAGTAAATTAAGTAAAACCGCCTCTTTTGCTACAGTCTCAGTAGGCTCTTCGCCACTTTTATATGTAGTTAAATAAACCTTAATTTGGCCATCTTTTAATGCATCATCGTCTTCAGCATTATCTGGTTTTAAATTTATTTCGTATGGTACATCTACTCCATTTGCAGTTGTTGAAACAGTAAATTCAAAATAATCGTTACTAGTTTGTGCAGCATCTTCATCTGTAACTGGCAATGCATCTTTTGTATTAATTACATGACTAGTTTCAACATAACTAACAGTTATTGTACCAGTCTTAATTGTATTCACATCAGATTCTCTAGTAATTGAAAAAATTGAAAAAGATACACCAACAACTGAAACAATTAAAATTGCTACACCCAAAACCGCTAACAAAATCTTCCCAGTATCACTTTTTCTTTCCATATCTTATCCTCACCTTCTTATCATATTGTAAGCTATTATTCTCACAATTATAATTATAACCCCCCCCCGACCTCTGTCAACAAAAGAAAAAACGTAACAAAAAAAAACAAATGTGTTTACTCTCTATTTATAGAATAAACACATTTTTATTTGGTTTAAAATATTATTTTATGGATTTTATTTCTTCAATACTTAATGATGTAATTTCACTTACCTTTTCTATATCCATACCTTCTTTTAAAAGATTTTTAGCTATTTCTAGTTTTTCTTGCTCTTTTCCCTTTGTAATACCTTGAGAAAGCCCTTGATTATATCCACTATCATGACCAGATTTATAGCCATTATCATGCCCCTCTTTATAACTTCTTTTTTCTATCTCATCTATCATTGCTAGTCTTAACTTTTCTTGATCAACCTCATAATCATATAAACCTAGTACTTCATCATCTGTACTTGCTTTTTCCATATCGTTCCTGAATCTCCTTAATATAGCTTCTTTGTCTGTGAGTTCTTTTATTTCTTCTTCTTTTAAGATACCCACCAACAAAAGCTTCTCATAACTTTTTAGTTCAGTTTTATTATACAATTTTTCTTTTATTAAGGGAATACTTATTATGTATATTTTTATTTTATCTGTCAATATTGTTCCATCACTTTTATCTACTAATTGGAAATCTCTTATTGACTTTGTATTACCTTCAAAATTATAATTTATTATGTTTATTAAGGTTGTACTTTTAAAGTCATATTTCTCATTTGTTTTTATG